>JAGAIK010000610.1 GCA_017626625.1 Roseburia sp. | reverse complement strand
GTTTGTCCAACTGTCACCGAAAACGTCGAGGCGGATACCGCTTTTTAAGATTACCTCCAGTACACGGTGGCGGTAGTAGTGCATGACACAGTAAATGACCCGGCGCATTTCATAAAAGGTGTCCAAAAATTCAGAATCTGACAGAACCATGCCCCGTTCTTCCAGCGCTGCCTCAAAGGCTGCTTCGGAGGTAAGGTCGGGATTTTGCCGCATTTTCAGCAGAAACTTATTTGCCAGAAAACGTTTGTCTCTGTCCATCTGGTAGATAAGCAGCAATTCATACAGATAATTACCATAGGTTCCTATGAAACTAACATCATATATTCTTTCCGGTGGTTTTGTAGCAGAAGAAATCATACCTGCCGGCGGAAATAGAAGAGCATCTTTATGGAAGTATTTTTTCGTAAATGCTACATAATGTTCATCATGTGTCAATACATAAAAATCAGGATACTGGTGAAGCAGATGTTGTTTCGCCCATATCGGATGGTCAAAGATAAAATTGTACTTGGGACCGTAAATATATTCGTGCAGATAATGGAGTTCATCCTTCATTTTAATGGAAAACAGATAAGTCTGCACGCCAATGATAGCTTGAAAGTGTTGGTGCATATATTGCGTCAGAGTGTTCAGCGGTTCCTTGCTGCAGTCAAAGTAGATAACCTTTTTTCCGGCATGTTCTAATGCGGAACCAAATTGCTCTGCAAAAATATTCAGTACATTGTGGCAGATGGCATCACCTTTATAAATTAAAATGGGTCTGCTTCCTTCAGCAAGACGCCAGTAAGCAGCGGTTTGTCCTACCATTTGCTCCAAAAAGGCGTAGGTTTCCTGCTTGCGTCCTGCGATGACTGCTTCCTCAAGAAGTGCCTGCAATACGGCGTCAAATAAACCGTTTTCCCGAAGCTCATTGCTGTATTTTCCGGCAATATAACAGTCGGTCTGCCAGCCGAAGTCTGCCGCTGCCGGGGTATCGTCGTCTAAGGTCAGGCAGCAGGAGGCGGGGGCATCGTCCAGGGGCAGGTGGCAGGAGACCGGATGTTCCTCTTCATCGAGAAATAGGATTGGCATATTTTTTGCTACACGCAATAAGAGTTCATATTTCTGTTTTCCCTTCAAACGGGTGTTGATACCACCAGCCTGCCGGGCAAGTTCCTTCTCGATTTTAATGGTTCCTGCACACAGGTTTTCATCTAGTAAAAGCTCCAGAAAGGATATGCCTTCCGGAGCTTGTTTTAAAATTCTTGTCATAAGCTGTCCTTTTCTAAAAATGTTTGAAAGAAAATTCTCTAATATAATATATAATATACTTACATAATTCTAATTTCAAGCTGCAAATATTAGGTGAATATAAAATGGTTTTCTATATATAGATGAATTTGGGATTGTTAGAGTTTCACAAAGATATATTCAAAGCCTGGCTGGTGAAAGTGAAACTAAGATACTAATGAAATAGCTGGTTTTGACCGATATACAAAATAGTATTACGACAGAAAGGTCCCAAAAGGGGAAGGGTAGAACAATGGAAGACAACAGAAAAGAACAGATAGAAGCATTAGAGGTATTCTTAGAGTTTAACGAACGGCTGGTAAAGAACATGAGGATTATTGTAAAGGAGTTGTCCGGAGAACGACTAGACGATACTGATAAATTTTTGAAAGCCATCGTAGACGCCATTAACTGGGAAGTACAGGTAGTAAATGGAACGATGGAAGTCTTAAATGACGGAGCAGAGAGAGTCAATAAAGAGGAAGTAAACAGCGTCATAATTCCTCTTAGCGATGCCATTGCGGCAAAGGATGATGCCCGGATGGCAGAAGCTTTTAAGAACGCAATACCTGTTTTTGAACAACTGGGTGTAGTTGCAAAGGAGGTAACTCAATAAAGTATGAAGAAAAACCAGTTTCTCATATCCGGGAAACTGGTTTTTAACTTTTTAGGAAAGTTCCTTTATACGTCGTTTTAATTCCTCATTTTCAGCGAGAACCTTATTGCATAAATCCACCGTTTTATTGATGTCAGCCGTATGGGCAGCGAGCTGATGTGACAGGTGATAGCGTATCTGATACAAGCAGTTTATGGTATAACGCATATACTGAGTACGGTCAATATAAAGCTCCTGATAGTCGGAAAGCTCTGGAAGTGCAGAATTTTCCGGCGGGGCAGCGATAGTATTTTGAATAAACGCATTGCATTTTTCAATTAATGGCGTCGCAAGTTTCTCAACGGATTTAGGTGGCTGCGGATTTTGCAGGTCACTGTCTGCTTTGTGCTGTAAAATATCTTCTGTGCTGTAGCATGGAAAATACTCTG
>JAGAIK010000609.1 GCA_017626625.1 Roseburia sp. | reverse complement strand
TTCGAAAATAGAATTATGGAAGAGGAGGCTTAAGGATGTTAAAGAAGCTCGGAAAAAAGTTGACCAATAATCTTGGCCTCAAAATATTAGCAGCATTGTTTGCGTTTATTCTCTGGGTGGTGGTCATCAATGTGGATGAACCGGTGAGAACCGTATCCTATACGGCAAGCGTAAAGACGGAAAACGAAGATTATATTACATCAAACGGAAAATATTTTGAATTGTTAGACGGCAATAATACCGTAACTTTCAATGTATCTGCCAAGAGAACCTATCAGGAAAAACTTACCAATGCGGATTTTACTGCCGTGGCTGATATGGAGAAAATCGAGTACGTGGATGACAGCGGCATTTACCGTGTCCCGGTGACGGTTTCCTGCAGCAAATTCAGCAGCAACCAAGTGACTATTTCGTCAAAACAGCTTTATATCGAAGTGGCAATGGAGGACCGCGGTACGGTGCAGAAACGAATTACTGCTACTACCACGGGAAATGTGGCGGACGGCTGCGCCGTGGGGGAAGTTGCCATTGTGACCACCAACCTGCTTAAGATTTCCGGACCTTCCTCTGTTACCAGTCAGATTGATACGGTGGAGGCTACCATCAATGTGGAGGGAATGAATTCCGATATTACGGATACGGTGGTTCCGGTGCTCTATGACGCCGACAGAAATGTCATTGATACTACGAAACTGAAAATGAGTCTGAATACCGTTACGGTCAGCGCACAGATTTTAAAGACAAAAGATGTGCCTGTGGAATTTGCTACCACGGGAGAAGTGGCAAAGGACTATATGATAAAAGGCATTGAGTATTCACCCCAGACGGTGCGCATCAAGGGAGAGGCGGCAGATTTGAATAAGGTGAATAAGGTGTCTGTTCCCGCGGAGGTGTTAGATGTGACAGGAGCGGCTGAGGATGTCGCAACAACGGTGGACATCAGCTCCTATCTGCTGGAAGGCATTTCTCTGGTGCTTGCTTCGGATGCAAAGATTGAAGTGAAGGTAAAGATTGAACCTGTGGTGAAAAAGACCTTTGAAATTCCTGTGTCTGCCCTGACGGTAGAGAATTTGCCGGAAACAGAAAAACTCAGTTTCCTTCTGGAGGATTTTTCGGTGGAGATTGCCGGAGCGGAGAGCGATATGAAGAAGCTGTCTGCTGAGGATATCAAGGGAACCGTGGATGTCTCCGGTTTAGGGGAAGGGGAGCATACAGCGGAGGTTACGCTGTTGTTAGATGAGAACCTTTACCAGACTACCTCTACGATTGCAATACCGGTTTATATAGGAGACGAGAGCGTGGAGGCTACGGAAGAAATCACGGAGACGGAGACAGAGGAAGATACCGCCGAAAGTAAGAATACTGCGGAGAAAAGCCAAACCTCAGATACATCTAAGGAGAAAGAAAATACAACTTCTAAAAAGAATCAGTAAAATTGGAGGAAAATAAAAAATGGCAAGAATGTTTGGAACGGACGGAGTCCGGGGGATAGCCGGCTCAGAGCTTACCATTGAGCTTGCAACCAAATTAGGGCAGGCAGGGGCATACGTCCTTACAAAGGAGCAGGAACATCAGGCAACGATTATTGTGGGCTGTGATACCAGAATATCCGGTGGAATGTTAGCCAGCGCCCTGATGGCGGGTATCTGTTCCGTGGGGGCAAATGCAATTTTTGTGGGAGTTATGCCCACACCGGCGATTGCTTATCTCACGAGACGCCATAAGGTGGATGCGGGGGTTGTAATTTCGGCATCCCACAATCCCATGGAATTTAACGGGATTAAATTTTTCAACGGGGAGGGATATAAACTTTCCGATGAGTTAGAGGATGAAATCGAGGCGTTGATTCGTAATAACATGAAGGATGTGACACTTCCCATCGGTTCAGGCGTTGGAAAGATAGATTACCGTTTTGATTTGCGGGACGAATATGTATCCTTTATGAAAAAGCGCGTTCCGGTGGATTTGTCGGGCATGAAAATTGTGGTGGACTGCGCGGAGGGTGCGGCTCATTACACCTCCGTGAAAGCCCTGACCGAATTAGGAGCGGAGTTAGTGGCGCTTCACACGGACCCGGATGGAACCAATATCAATGCCAACTGCGGCTCTACCCATATGGACGAATTGAAGGCGCGGGTTGTGTATGAGAAAGCGGCAGTGGGCATTGCTTTTGACGGGGACGCAGACCGTATGCTGGCAGTGGATGAGCAGGGGAATCTGGTGGACGGCGACCAGATTATGGCAATCTGCGGCAATTACATGAAGAAAAAAGGAAAATTAAAGAAGGATACCATTGTGGTAACCGTGATGACGAACCTTGGTTTTACCCTTATGGGAGAAAAGGAAGGCATCCATATTGAAAAGACGAAGGTGGGAGACCGTTATGTCCTTGAGAATATGAGGGAAAATGGTTATAATATCGGCGGGGAACAGTCCGGCCACGTGATTTTCTTAGATGATAATACCACGGGAGACGGACTTTTGAGCGCCCTGCATTTGTTAGAGGTCATGGTAGAGACGGGAAAACCGCTGTCGGAGTTAGCGGGAATTATGGAAGTTTTGCCCCAGGCTTTGGTGAATGCCAAGGTGCCGAACCATAAAAAAGAGAATTTCATGGACTATCAGGAAATCGCAGACGCCATTGCGGAAGTGGAAAAGAAGTTTAACGGCGAGGGCAGGGTGCTGATTCGTCCTTCCGGGACAGAGCCTTTAGTCCGTGTGATGATAGAGGGAAAAGACCAGAAAGTAATTGAGGAAGAGGCAAAAAAATTAGCGGAATTAATTACAAAAATTATGTTATAAACAGGGGAGAAACATTGGGAGGTAGTGCATCATGGTAAGTAAAAAAGTGACAATCAAGAATCCGACAGGGCTGCATTTAAGACCAGCGGGCATTTTGTGTAAGGAGGCAATGCAGTTTAAATCCCATGTGACATTTCGTTACAGGGAGAATACTGCCAATGCGAAAAGTGTGTTGAGCGTTCTCGGCGCCTGTATTAAATCAGGAGATGAGATTGAGCTAATCTGCGAGGGTTATCAGCAGTCCCTCGCCACGGGGTGACGGCACACTGCGCGTCCTCGACCGACTGACA
>JAGAIK010000053.1 GCA_017626625.1 Roseburia sp. | reverse complement strand
GTGGATTTCCCGCCGCAGCCGGTTATCACCAAAGATAACGTAACCATGCAGATTGACACCGTTGTGTATTTCCAGATTACAGACCCGAAGCTTTACGCATACGGAGTGGAAAACCCGATTATGGCGATTGAAAACTTAACTGCCACCACACTGCGTAACATCATTGGTGATTTGGAGTTAGATGAGACTTTGACTTCCAGAGAGACTATCAACACCAAGATGAGAGCTTCCCTTGACGTGGCAACCGACCCCTGGGGCATTAAAGTAAATCGTGTAGAGTTAAAGAATATCATTCCTCCGGCAGCCATTCAGGATGCCATGGAAAAACAGATGAAGGCAGAGCGTGAGCGCCGTGAGGCAATTCTTCGTGCAGAAGGTGAGAAAAAATCCACCATTCTTGTGGCAGAGGGTAAAAAAGAGTCTGCGATTCTGGACGCAGAAGCGGAGAAGCAGGCAGCCATTCTTCGTGCAGAAGCAAAGAAAGAGGCAACTATCCGTGAGGCGGAAGGTCAGGCAGAGGCTATTCTTAAAATCCAGCAGGCAAATGCAGATGGTCTGCGTATGTTAAAAGAGGCGGGACCGGACCAGAGCGTTATCCAGTTAAAGAGCTTAGAGGCATTTGCGAAAGCAGCCGACGGCAAAGCAACCAAGATTATTATTCCGTCAGAAATTCAGGGTATCGCAGGACTTGCAAAATCTGTTGTAGAAGTGGCAGCAGAAGGTAAATAAGAGATAGAAGCGGCTGAGGTGTGATTGCCTGGATAAATCCCGGAAAACCACGGGCTGCTGCAGGACATGGCGTTCTTGCAGCAGCCTTGTTTCAATAGTGCGAGGGAAAATATTTGCACTGTTTTACGTATCATTGTAAAATAATTGCAGTTGTATAGAGAAATGAAAACCTGTAGGGAGGATGAAAACATGAATTTAAAGGGACGTAACTTTTTAAAATTAATGGATTTTACACCGGAAGAGATTACATATCTGATTGAACTGGCAGCGGATTTGAAGGCGAAGAAAAAAGCGGGTGTGGCGCACAACAGCCTTGTGGGGAAAAATATTGCGCTGATTTTTGAGAAAACCAGTACCAGAACCCGCTGTGCCTTTGAGGTAGCAGCCCATGACCTGGGAATGAATGTGACCTACTTAGACCCGTCAGGCTCCCAGATTGGCAAAAAAGAAAGCATTCCCGATACGGCAAGAGTGCTTGGAAGAATGTTTGACGGCATCGAGTACCGGGGATTTGGACAGGATATCGTGGAAGAGCTGGCAGAGTACGCAGGAGTTCCGGTCTGGAACGGTCTGACCAATGAATTTCACCCCACCCAGATGTTGGCAGATATGCTCACCATTCAGGAACACCTGGGCAGATTAAAGGGCGTGAAGCTGGTGTATATGGGAGATGCCCGCTACAATATGGGTAATTCCCTGATGGTAACCTGCGCAAAACTGGGAATGGATTTCGTGGCATGTACCAGCAAAAAATATTTTCCGGAGCAGAAGCTGGTGGATTACTGCAAGGAGGTAGCACAGCAGACAGGAGCCACCATTACCCTGACGGAGGATGTGGCAGAGGGAACGAAGAACGCCGACGTTATTTACACCGACGTCTGGGTTTCCATGGGTGAGCCGGACGAAATCTGGGAGGAGCGTCTCCATGATTTGATGCCCTATCAGGTAAATAAGGCAGCCATGGCAAATGCAAAACCGGAGGCAATCTTTATGCACTGTCTCCCGGCATTCCATGACCTTGGCACAAAAATCGGCAGGGAAGTCAATGAGAAATTTGGCTACAGCGAATTAGAGGTGACGAATGAAGTGTTTGAGAGTGCCCAGTCCGTAGTCTTTGACGAGGCAGAAAACCGTATGCACACCATCAAGGCGGTGATGCTTGCCACACTTTCTGAGTAGAGGGTAAGACAATGAGAACGGAATTACTGACGGCATTAAAGGAAGCGGATGATTATATTTCCGGGCAGGAGCTTTGTGAGCGTTTCGGCGTCTCCCGGACTGCCATCTGGAAGGCGGTCAACCAACTGAAAGAGGCTGGTTATGAAATCGAGGCTGTTCAGAACCGGGGCTATAAGATTATCTCTGTTCCGGACCGGTTGAGCGAAAGGGAGCTACAGAGCATTCGGAAAACTTCCTGGGCGGGACAGGAGATATTTTATTATGAGGTGACGGATTCCACCAACGCCAGGGCGAAGCAGCTTGCGGAGGAGGGGCACCCCAACGGAACCCTTGCTGTGGCGGAAAAGCAGGAGGCAGGCAGAGGCAGACGGGGACGAAGCTGGGAAGCGCCTGCGGGCAGCGGTATTTACATGACGCTGGTGCTAAAGCCGGATATTGACCCAAACCATGCTTCCATGATTACGCTGGTGGCTGCCTTGGCGGTGTCCGGGGCGATTACAAAATGCACCGGAAAAGCTGCGGGAATTAAGTGGCCCAATGATATCGTCATGAACGGGAAAAAGGTCTGCGGCATTCTGACGGAAATGAGCGCACAGTTTGATTATGTCAACCATATCGTGGTGGGTATCGGTATCAATGTGCATAACGAACATTTTCCGGAAGAAATCGGGCAGACAGCGACCTCCATTTTTTTGGAAACCGGAGAGCATATCAATCGGGCGGCTCTGATAGAGGAAGTGTTAGAGCAGTTTGAAAAGTATTATGAAATTTATTTAAAAACAGAGGATTTAAGCGGGCTGGTGCAGGAGTACAATGCCCGTCTTGTGAATATGCACAAAAGCGTCCGGGTGTTAGACCCGAAAGAGCCCTTTGAGGGAAAGGCAATGGGAATTACCGAAAAGGGAGAGCTGATTGTGGACACCTGGGAGAGCCGGAGGTTAGTGTCATCCGGGGAAGTATCAGTGAGAGGAATCTATGGATATGTCTAAGGAAGAAGTGGTGCTTTGTGGTGCAAGCGCCTACAATAAAAAATTTTATTTAAACGAGGATTTCCGGGGACTGCCGGATACGGTGAAGGACGAATTGAAAATTATGTGCGTTCTTTTTACGGAGGATATCGGCGGGATTTTTCAGTTGATTTTTGATGAAGAGGGAAATTTGGAGTT
>JAGAIK010000608.1 GCA_017626625.1 Roseburia sp. | reverse complement strand
ATCCATCAACTAAAATAATACGCTGTTTATTAGCATATTCAATTGCTTCCTTCGAAAATTTAGCAGTAGTGATAAACAAGCCTCTACTATCTTTTGGTCCTGCAATAGCACCACAAAACTTCTGAATTTCCGGTCTGCCAATTGTACTACTCACATCCCATTTCTTTGCCTGAATATATATTACATCAAACCCAAGTTTGCCTTAGATCAGCAGGTGGCTCATCAGTGTCTCCCGGAACACAAAGGAAGTCATCTCCGGGTTCGGCTCGTCATGGAGTAAATAGTATAATGGATGGTCATACACACGCTCCTTCCCTGTTTCTGTATAGCGGTACACATGGATGGGAGCGATGCCACAGCCTCCGCCAGTATCCGCACACAGGAATAGACCGCTGTGGTCTGCATGGCGGTACGCTCATTTACATTTTTTCCGCTGGTGCTTCTCCCAAAGAAAAAGGAATAAGCCTGACCGCCGTAGCTGTCCTTTGGCTTATCCCTTACACCCCTTGTGCCAAATATTTTTTTGATTTCCATTTATTACTCCTCCTAAAAATCAGCATAAAAAAAGCACTTCCGAAAAAGTGCCCTGTTTTCTATACTCTCATATTTCATATAAACCAGCCTCATGCAAATCTGTGGTAGCGTCTAACATAATCTCTGTTGCTTTTCTCTCTATTAATTCTAACAAATTGCCCTTTGTGGAAAATAGATTCTCTAATTCTTTTCCACAAATTGAAATAATAATAATTTTATTTATTAAATAATATTTAACTGCCAATTGCTTAAATGTACTTGGTCCTTTCTCCTTAGAAATAATAATTCCAAACCTTATACACTTTTCTTTTGCATCTGCATTAGTTACTGATATAATGCTATGTAACTTTGATAAATACCCGCCACTCGGAGTATCATTTTCATTTTTACATTCAATAAAAAATCTCGAACCAAGAGTATTTAAAACTCCATAATTAATGCACATTTTATTCCGAACACAGCAATCAATCTGATTTGTAGATGTTCGTATGCCCGCCGCATTAAATACGGAACACATATTAAATAGTTCTATTACTAAATTTTCCAGTGTATCACCAATTTTTTTAGTGGTTCCTTTCCTGCTTTTTACCTTTGCATACTTATCAGATAAATGTTGATATTGCTCATCGGTTAATTGAAACAGATATTCATTAACTCCACCTGCTAGGAAAACGCTCTCCAAAGAGTCTTCTTGGACAACAGTCCTAGCCGGTAATTTAGTTTCAACCTGCTGCCCATTTATAAAAACCCTATTATCTGTCAAGCTATACAGAACTTCAACATCCTTGGTGGTTACTTCAATTTCCTCATTGCACCCATAGCATTCAAATGCTTCATCTGGAATTTCAGATAGAGATTCAACCCTTTTTATGAGCATATTGCATTCTGGGCATCTTATTGCATAGGAAACCCTCAGTAACCCTTCCTTCATACATTTTGTTAAAACTTTGCTTGAAATATTAGGTGCCACTCCTATTGCTTTTGCAACTTTAGACACAGTAATATTTTCACAAGCACTACCGATAAGACTAGCAAAATACTTATCCAATTTTTCAATCTTATCTTCACTCAGCAATTCCTGTAGTACCGATAAACGAGAACAATACATGTATGATATCCTCCTCCATTGTGTACTCCGTAAATTTTAATGTACAGAAATCCTTGTAAATAACAATTTTTACTTTGAATTGTCTGGTACAATATAACGTATTGATTCTATTAAACATAAAGGATACACCATCACATGACTGGCTTTTCTGCAACATTTTCTTATTATCAAAAAAAATAGCCTTGGACTGCAATGGTGTTTCCAGAGCTGCCGTTTGTTCGACTTTAGAATCTTCTTCATCAGTCGCATTCAATCTAAGAGGATACGCATCTCGGTCTCTCGTAAATATCTTTTTATCAGGATAACTTATAGAAAAATACTTCTCTACCATATTAAGCACATTAGATTCCACATCATCTTTATATCCATCTGGCAGATTACATATATCTTTCATTAATGAATCAACCATCTTAGCAATTTCGGCTGTTTTATCATTCATTAAATTTACAATTTCTTTGGGCGTTTTTGTATATTTTTCTAACATCAAATACAATTGATTTCTAAAATGTTCACTGGATTTAAAATCTGATGCCGTATCTATAGAAAATAACTTGCATATATGCTTTATCGCATCACCCATTTGCTTTTCTGAGGAAGTAGGTGTTGCTGCTTCCAAAACAAAATTATCCATATATTTATACAAACCAGACTTTGACTTTGCTCGTGCAACAATAAGGGATTTATCTAAAAACAATTCAACAAAAATAGGATAGGGGGTTTGAGCACTACCTTTCTTTTTGTCAAATGTACTTAGTAATTTACCTAAGTACATTTTAATTCACCTTCCCTGTGCACTTTCTGGTACAATCTCATATCTATAAAGACGTAAATTTTCGGTATAATTTCCACCACATAGATGACAATTATTATTATCCACCAAAGCCGGATTTAATATACCTTCCACATATTCATCATTTTCCAGTAAGTCTACCTGCAAAGTATCATCCAAATATTTTATTTGTACATCTTTTATTCCCTCAACCAGTACCTGATCTAACCAATCAAGAACTTCTTCTTGTTTTTCTCCGGATTGATTTGCATATTTTTCTATATCCTCAATTAACTGCGGTCTATCAACCGTAGTTTTCAGATCCTCTTTTCCTTTTTCCTTTGCAAATCGTCTTAAAGCCGGTATGGTAATATAACTCTCATCTTCATTAGCAAATGTATGCGGAATAGAAAACATATAGAAATCTCCTTCAAAGTTTTTCTAAATTATAACATATTTTTCCATTTCCGCATATACATTCTTTTCAATTAAACGACAAATATACCTCTCTCATCATACACGCTTCCCGTGCTGCCACCGTTCCTAATCGTCCGGTCAAGCCCCATAATCGTAGCAACAGCGCCGTCAATCTTCTCCGTGGATTTCTCCTTGTCCGGCTTGATGTTCCCTGCCGGGTCCGTGCGGACAAAAATGTTATCCATCATCCACCTAAGAACCGGATGCCCTCCATGGGCGATGTTCTTCTCCAGTACCAGCTCCATCAGCCGCTTGGAGGGCGGCGACATATCCTTAAAGCCCTGACCGAAGGGAACCACCGTAAAGCCAAGCCCCTCCAGGTTCTGCACCATCTGCACTGCGCCCCACCTGTCGAAAGCGATCTCCTTGATATGAAATTTCTTTCCCAAGTCGTCAATGAAATTTTCAATAAATCCATAATGGATGACATTGCCCTCGGTGGTCTGCAAAAAGCCCTGCTTTGCCCACACATCATAAGGCACATGGTCACGGCGCACCCTCTGGCGCATATTATCCTCTGGTATCCAGAAATATGGCAGGAGGATGTATTTCTCCGTATCATTCCGGGGAGGGAATACCAGGAGAAAGGCGGTGATGTCAATGGAACTGGAAAGGTCAAGCCCGCCGTAGCACTCCCGTCCGAGCAG
This sequence comes from Roseburia sp., assembly GCA_017626625.1. GTDB lineage: Bacteria > Bacillota > Clostridia > Lachnospirales > Lachnospiraceae > Roseburia. Next base: position 410 of record JAGAIK010000608.1, on the reverse strand, counting down.
CTCCCTCTCGTCAACCGTAAAGGCGCAGGCATCCCATTTCTCCATCTGCACCACCGGGTGAACTGCTTCACCCACTGGTTCAGGCGTAACTGCCGGAAGATATTTTTCTCCGCCGGGTTGTCCTTTGCGCTCAGGTAAGCATTCCGCACTTTCTCAATGTCGATGGTATGCCCAAGGGAAGGGTTCGCTTTTCTCCATACTTTCTCCTCAGACCAGTCCGCATCATCGGATGCACCGTAGATCACCGGATAGAATGTCGGGTCTATCTTCCTCCCCTGCAGGATGTCCTCCGCCTTCTGGTGCTGTTCAAAACACACGGAATGGCGGTCTGTGCCTGCTGTGGTGATCAGAAAGAATAATGGCTGCGTCCTTGCATCGCCGGAACCTTTGGTCATGACATCAAAGAGCTT
>JAGAIK010000607.1 GCA_017626625.1 Roseburia sp. | reverse complement strand
TATATGCCGGAGCAGGTGCAGGATTTTTATCCCACGCCCTCCACCATTTCCACCTGTATGTATTATACCGGGCTTGACCCGAGAACCATGGAGCCTGTCTATGTGGCGGTGAATCCCCATGAGAAGGCAATGCAGCGTGCGCTGATACAGTACCGGAACCCGAAAAATTATGATTTGGTGGTGGAAGCGCTGACGAAAGCCGGGCGGACGGATTTAATCGGCTTTGACAAGCATTGTCTGGTGCGTCCGAGAAACACGTTTCATGGAAAAAAAGGGAAGCCGAATGCCGGAGGTAATCGGAAAGATTCCGGCAAGGGAAAGAAAAAAACAATCCGCAATGTCCATAAGAAAAAATAACGGCAGGAGGAAGCTATGCGGGAATTTACCATTACCTCCAACGAGGCAAAACAGCGTTTTGACAAATATTTAAAGAAGCTTCTCTGTAATGCGCCGGGCAGCTTCATTTACAAAATGCTCCGAAAAAAGAATATTGTGCTGAACGGGAAAAAGGCGGACGGCACGGAAAAATTAAAGGCCGGGGACGGGGTAAAGCTGTTTTTGTCCGAGGAAACCTTTGAAAAATTCAGCGGAACCGCAAAAACCTCCACGGAGTTTGAAGAGTTAAAGAAACTTTCGAACCTCTTAAAGCAGGGAAAACCGGAACTTAAAGTTGTTTATGAAGATGTTCATGTTGTTATCATCAACAAGCCCTCCGGCATGTTATCCCAGAAAGCCAGACCGGAGGATATTTCCGCCAATGAATATCTGTTAGCTTATCTGATTGGAAAAGGGGAGCTGACAGAGGAAATGCTGCGCACCTTCCGTCCCTCCGTCTGTAACCGTTTAGACAGAAATACATCCGGGCTTTTACTTGTGGGGAAAACCTTAGAGGGGCTTCAGCAGATGGCAGAGGCTCTTAAGCAGCGTTCCGTGCAGAAGTATTACCGCTGCATTGTGGCAGGAGAAGTAAGAGAGGCTTCTTATCTGAAAGGCTGGCTGAAAAAGGACGAAAAAACCAATCAGGTAACAGTTTTACGGGAACTTCCAGAGGAACAGCTAAAGGGGGAGCGCAGGGGAGAGAAGTTTTTACCTATTGAGACGGAATACCGCCCCCTGCAGGTGTTAAAGGGCTATACGGAGTTGGAGGTTCACCTTATCACGGGACGTTCCCATCAGATTAGAGCGCATTTAGCCTCCATTGGTCATCCCATTGTGGGGGACTTAAAGTATGGAAGAAAGCAGGTAAACGACAGATTCAAAAAAGAGGTTCAGGTAACTTCCCAACTGCTTCATGCTTACCGTATGGTGTTTCCCAATGGTATTATGGGAGATTCGGAGATGCCTCTTGAAATTACAGCACCTTACGGGGAGGATTTTAAACGCACGATAACTTATTTAAAATCGTACAATGAAACCTGACTTCACAGGCAGAGGCTTTGAAAAGTTATACAGATAGCTGATACATAACAAAAAGCGAGGAAAATGTCATGGCAACATGGAACTCCAGGGGGCTTCGGGGCTCCACTTTAGAGGAATTTATTAACCGCACCAATGAAAAATATTTGGAGAATGGACTGGCATTAATCCAGAAAGTGCCAACCCCCATTACACCCATCAATATTGATAAGGAGACAAGGCATATCACCTTAGCCTATTTTGACCAGAAAAGTACCGTGGATTATATCGGAGCGGTGCAGGGCATTCCGGTGTGCTTCGACGCAAAGGAGTGTGCCACCGATACCTTTCCCCTTCAGAATATCCATGAACATCAGGTGGAATTTATGAAGAACTTTGAGAAGCAGGGGGGCGTTGCCTTTTTCTTAATCAGCTTTACCCATAAAGATGAATTTTACTACCTGCGCTTAAAAAAACTGCTGGAATTCTGGCAGAGGGCAAAGGAGGGCGGGCGCAAGAGCTTCCGTTATGAAGAATTGGAGCCGGATTTCTTCCTGCCCCAGGGAAAAGGGGTTTTAGTTCCCTATCTGGATACTTTGCAGAAGGATTTGCTTGCCAGGGATTGACAAGGGCAGGTTTTTCCCATATAATAAACAAAGTTTCATGTGGTAACATGTTAGCAAATTAGCACACTAAAGTAGAGGTTATTTTTATGAAAAGACAGTTGTTACATACGCCGGAAGGAGTCCGGGACATTTACAATGAAGAATGTGAAAAGAAGCTGATGCTGCAGGAAAAGCTGCACCAGACCTTAAAGCACTACGGTTATCATCCCATTCAGACGCCAACCTTCGAATTTTTCGATATTTTCGGCAGGGAAATCGGAACAACGCCTTCGAGAGACTTATATAAATTTTTTGACCGGGAGGGAAATACCCTTGTACTCAGACCGGATATCACGCCTTCCATTGCCCGGTGCGCAGCAAAATATTTCGGGGAAGAGGATATGCCCATACGCCTCTGCTATATGGGAAACACCTTTATCAACAACAGCAGTTACCAGGGCAGGTTAAAGGAGAGCACCCAGTTAGGCGCCGAGCTGTTAGGGGATTCTTCCGTGGACGCGGATGCAGAAATCATCGCCATGGTGGTGGACTGTCTGCAGCGTGCCGGATTGAAGGAATTTCAGCTTTCCATCGGTCATGCGGATTTCTTCCGGGGCTTGATGGAGGCGGCAGGCTTAGAGGAAGAGCAGGAGGACGAACTTCGGGAGCTGATTTCCAACAAAAATTATTTCGGCGTGGCGGAGTTCGTGGAAACCCTGAACTTAAACGATAACTTAAAGAAACTTTTTAACATGCTGGGAAATCTCTATAACGGCTCTGACGAATTTACGGAAGCGAAGCAGTGCGGCGCAGAATACCCGCGGATTTTAAGCGCCATGGAACGGTTAGAGGAGCTGCATGGGCTGCTGAAAATTTATGGGATAGAAAAATACGTTTCCTTCGAGTTGGGAATGGTCAGTGATTACCAGTACTATACCGGAATTATTTTTGCGGGCTATACCTTTGGCAGCGGAGAGGCCATCGTAAAGGGCGGACGGTACGACAAGCTTTTGACGTATTTTGGAAAAAATTCTGCCTCCATCGGTTTTGCCGTGGTGATTGACCAACTGTTAGCAGCCCTTTCCAGACAGAAAATCGAGTTTTCCATCAGCCACCAGACTCTTTTGATTGTATATGCGCCGGAGTATCGCAGCGAAGCAATCAAACATGCCAGAGAGCAGCGGGCGGAAGGCAGGGCAGTGGAGCTGATTGTCCGCCAGGGAGAAATGAGCAAAGAGGATTACACCGCATATGCCGAGAGAAACCACATTGCGGAGATACGTTTCCTCTTGTAGAGCTTCGGCGGTGGAACAGGTTGCCTGAATGGAATATGAGTTGAATGGAAAGGTTTGGAAAAAAACATGAGCGATATGAGATATCTTACATTTGCCTTAGGCAAGGGCAGGCTTGCAAAAAAGACCCTCGAAATGTTCGAGCAGATTGGAATTACCTGCGAGGAAATGAAGGATAAGGATACCAGAAAGCTGATTTTTGTCAATGAAGAATTAAAACTGCGCTTCTTCCTGGCAAAAGGTCCTGACGTGCCGACCTATGTGGAGTACGGCGCTGCCGATATCGGCGTGGTGGGAAAAGACACGATTTTGGAAGAGGGCAGAAATATTTATGAGGTGCTGGATTTAGGCTTTGGCAAATGCCGCATGTGTATCTGCGGTCCGGCGGAGGCGAAGGAGCTGTTGCAGCACCATGAATTAATCCGGGTGGCGACCAAATACCCCCATATTGCCAAGGATTATTTTTACAATAAAAAACATCAGACAGTGGAAATTATCAAGCTCAACGGCTCCATTGAGTTAGCTCCCATTGTAGGGCTTTCCGAGGTTATCTGTGATATCGTGGAGACAGGTTCTACCTTAAGGGAAAACGGACTTTCGGTATTAGAAGAGGTCTGCCCGCTGTCTGCACGTATGGTGGTAAACCAGGTGAGCATGAAGATGGAAAATGAGCGGATTACAAAGCTGATTTCCGATTTAAAGACGGTAATTTCCTAAGAAAGGCAGGTTGAGTTCAAATGAGGATTTTAGAATTAACGGAAGAGACAAAAAGCAATATTTTGGAAAATCTTTTAAAGAGAAGCCCCAACTCCTATGGCGAGTTTGAGGGACGTGTCAGTGAGATTATTGAAAATGTCAGGGCGAACCGTGATGCGGCGGTTTTTGAGTATACGAAAAAATTCGACGGGGCGGAGATTAATGCCGGAAACATTTTAGTGACGGAGGAAGAAATCAAAGAAGCCTATGAGCAGGTGGACCCGAAGCTTTTAGATGTCATCCGCAAAGCGCTGGTCAATATCCGGGAATACCACGCAAAACAGCGCCAGTTTTCCTGGTTTGATTCGGAGGATACCGGTATTATCTTAGGGCAGAAGGTGACACCCTTAGAAAAGGTCGGCGTCTATGTACCGGGGGGAAAAGCGGCTTATCCCTCCTCTGTTTTGATGAATGTTATGCCTGCAAAGGTGGCAGGGGTAGGACGGATTGTTTTAACAACGCCTCCGGGAAAAGACGGAAAGGTGTATCCCTCTACACTGGTGGCTGCCAAAGAGGCTGGGGTAGATGAGATTTATAAAGTGGGCGGCGCCCAGGCAATCGCCGCCATGGCATTTGGAACAGAGAGCATTCCAAAGGTGGATAAAATCGTAGGGCCGGGAAATATTTATGTGGCTCTGGCGAAAAAAGCGGTGTTCGGATATGTCAGCATTGATTCCATTGCAGGGCCAAGTGAGATTCTGGTGCTGGCGGACGAGACGGCAAATCCAAGGTTTGTGGCTGCGGATTTATTGTCCCAGGCGGAGCATGACGAGATGGCGTCTGCCATTTTAGTTACCACCAGCAGGGAGTTAGCGGAGCAGGTTTCCGCAGAGATAGAAAAATTTGTGGCAGAGCTGTCAAGAAAGCAGATTATCCAGGCGTCTTTAGACAATTACGGCTATATTTTAGTGGCAAAGGATTTAGAGGAAGCCATCGCCACTGCCAATGAGATTGCCTCCGAGCACTTAGAGATTGTCACGGCAAATCCCTTCGAGGTAATGACAAAAATCCGCAATGCGGGAGCGATTTTCCTCGGCACCTATTCCAGTGAGCCTTTGGGGGATTATTTTGCAGGTCCGAACCATGTATTGCCCACCAACGGAACGGCAAAATTTTTCTCACCCTTAAGCGTGGACGATTTCATCAAGAAATCCAGCATTATCTCCTATTCAAGGGAGGCATTAGAGCCGGTATATAAGGATATTGTACAGTTTGCGGAATGCGAACAACTGACCGCTCACGCAAATTCTATCCGAGTAAGGTTTGAAGATTAAGGAATTTTTAAGTTCCATTTTCATGGTACTCGTACTATAATAAAGAGAAAGGCTGCAATAGGGCTGAGTTTTTTTTACAGTCAGGGCATGGAGGATTTGACGGATGGACAGAAAGGCAGAATATATCAGAAAAACGCGGGAGACAGATATCTCCTTATCCATAAATATCGACGGCAGCGGAAAATCTGACATTGAGACGGGAATCGGTTTTTTTAACCATATGTTAGAGGGCTTTGCCCGCCACGGTTTCTTTGATTTAGAGGTCCGGGTGGAAGGGGATTTGGCAGTGGACTGCCACCATACCATCGAGGATACCGGAATCGTGTTGGGAAACGCCATCAAAAAGGCATTGAAGGGCAAAAAAGGCATCAAACGCTACGGCAGTTGTATTTTGCCTATGGACGAGACTTTAGTGCTCTGCGCCGTTGACTTGTCCGGAAGACCGTATCTTTCCTTTGACGGTGCGTTTACCGTGGAAAGGGTGGGGTATATGGATACGGAGATGGTAAAGGAATTTTTCTATGCAGTTTCCTATACCGCCGGAATGAATCTCCATCTTAAGGTACTTTCCCCAGGCAATAATCACCATATGATAGAAGCCATGTTCAAGGCATTTGCGAGAGCCTTAGATGAAGCGACAGGTTATGACGAGCGGATTACCGATGTCCTGTCCACAAAGGGAAGTTTATAGGAAGGGAATAAATACAGCAAATGGAGCAGAAAAACGTTGTTGCCACCATTTATTTAAAGAATGGACAGGCAGTAAAGGGGAGGGAGGATGCCACCCCTCTTGAGGATGTTATCCTTCTGGCAAAACGGTATAATGACAGCGGGATTGACAAAATTATTGTTTTAGACTTATCGGAAGATGACGAGGAACATGAGAAGAACATCAATGTGATTCGGGACATTAACCGCAATGTGGAGATTAAGGTCTGTGCAGGCGGCAACATTAACCGTTTCGAGGATATTAAGAAACTGATTTATGCGGGCTGCCTGCAGGTGATTGTAAACGGGGCAAAGCCAAACAGCATGGAGCTTGCAGAAGAGGCAAGCAAACGTTTCGGCAAGGACCGTATTTTGGTTTCCGTCAAAAATGTAGATTTCATCTTTAAGCACCAGAAAGAGATGGACGACCATTTCCATGAACTTTTGGTATTAGATACCGAGGTACTGAATGCGGTGGAAAATATTACCGACGTGCCCTATGTGGTGTATTTTGAAGAGTGCGACTATGAGAAAATCATTGAGGTCTTAAGCCGCAGCAATGTCACGGGAATCGCAGGAACCTTTATCAATGACCCCGGCACCGACATTATGGAGATGAAATCCCAGCTTTCTGCGGC
>JAGAIK010000606.1 GCA_017626625.1 Roseburia sp. | reverse complement strand
TGTATTTTATTTCGGAAAGCTTTTTCCGCAAATCCGCTGCAAAAGTCAGCCTGCCTGCATAGGGATTCACGATAAAAATATGTGTTATATTTCTGTTCTCCCGCTTCATACCTGTTCCCCTCTGTCAACACCCCAAAACGAACTATTCCGGGAAAAATTCCTCCAACTGCTTCCGGAACACGTCCTTATTTGCCAGCATTACCCTTGCCAAATCCGGGTCAAACTGTTTTCCCGCCTCTTCCTCAATAATGGAAAATGCCTTCTCCACGTTCATCGCCTCTTTATAGCACCGGACGCTGGTAAGGGCATCAAACACATCCGCCAGCGCCATAATTCTCGCCCCTAATGGAATCTCCGTTCCCGAAAGCCCCTCCGGATAGCCGCCTCCGTCCCACCGCTCATGATGGTAGGTCGCCACATCTGCCGCAATCTCCACATATCCGCCGTACTCAATTTTATCCATGGTATTCCGGATAATTTCTCCCCCTGCCGGGGCATGGAGTTTCATCTTCTCGTATTCCTCCGGGGTAAATCTGCCCGGTTTCCTCAAAATGGCATCATCCACCTTGATTTTCCCGATATCGTGCATATAGGCGGCGCGGCAGAGCATATCTGCATAATATTCCGTCAGCTCCCGCTTTACATAATCGTCCTTCTGCAGCACCTCCACCAAAAGCGCCACATATCTGCTGGTACGCTTCACGTGCTCCCCGGTACTGCCGTCCCGGCTTTCGATAATCTTTGCCATGGCATGAATCATTTCCTGCTGGATATGATTGATATTATTCTCATATTTCATAATGGCTTCAATCTGTGCCGATACCATATTCTCTAAATGCTGCTGGTACATCTGCATATCGATGGACTGCTTCATTCTGTTTTTCAATACCGACGGATTGAAGGGCTTCGACACAAAATCCTTTGCCCCTGCCTCTAACGCCCTTGTCTCTAAATCTGCGCTCTGCTCCGCCGTCAGGAAAATCACCGGTATCTTTTTCGTCTCCGGCTTCTTTTTCAGTCCCTCTAACACTTCAAAGCCATCCATTCCCGGCATATTGATATCAAGAAGAATCAAATCCGGCGTCATTTTATCCAGTATCTTAAAAGCAGCGGCGCCGGAGGTAGCCGTTGCCACCTGATATTCGTCCTGCAAAATCCCCTGTGCCATTTTTATATTCATGATATCATCATCAATGACAAGTATCGTATTTTTCACTTTTTCTCCTCCCGCTTCCATCCTCATCCCATCTGCTTTTATTTTTTAGTGTAACATAGAATCCTTTGTCTTTTCAATCCCGGAATAGTGCTTTTCTCACAAAAACGCCCCCGGAATAAGAAATTGTTCCTATCCCGGGGGCACTGCCTTTTCTTTTTATTTAAAGTAAGCTACACCGGACTCGAAAAGTTTCAAATCCTGTTCTCCATAAATATTCATTGCCACGCTTCTGTCACGGCGCTCGGAGTGTGCCATCTTTCCAAAGACGTGTCCGTCCGGGCTGGTGATGCCCTCCACTGCCAGATAAGAACCGTTGACGTTCCACTCCTCGTCCATGGTAGGCACGCCTGCCTCATTGACATACTGGGTTGCCACCTGTCCGTTTGCAAAGAGCTT
>JAGAIK010000605.1 GCA_017626625.1 Roseburia sp. | reverse complement strand
TGGTATTCGCAGAGTTCCCGGAGAAAAGTCTTGTCCTCGTCATAAATCAGGTAATCGAACCGGATACCGGAACGGATAAAAACCTTCTTTACATTAGGAAGTTCCCGCAGGCTTCTGAGAAGCTTCAGGTAATCCTTATGGTCAACCCTTAAATTTTTACAGGGCTTGGGAAACAGACATTGTTTGTTGGGACAGACCCCCTTCGTCACCTGTTTTTCACAGGAGGGAGCACGGAAATTTGCCGTGGGACCGCCCACATCATGGATATAGCCCTTAAAATCCGGCTCCCACACCATTTTTTTTGCCTCGGCTAAAATGGACTCGTGGCTTCTGGTCTGGATAATTCGTCCCTGGTGGAAGGTCAGGGCGCAGAAACTGCAGCCTCCGTAACAGCCCCGGTTGCTCACCAGGGAAAATTTTACCTCCGTGATTGCCGGAACGCCGCCTGCCTCTTCATAGGAGGGATGATATGTTCTCATGTAGGGCAGGGCATAAACCTGGTCCATCTCGCTCTGGCTCAACGGCTTTGCCGGAGGATTCTGCACTACAAACATTTTTCCGTCATAGGTCTCAAACAGGCGCTTTGCCACAAAGGGGTCGGTGTTGCAGTACTGGGTATAAAAACTTTTTGCATATTCTTTTTTGTCCGCCAGCAACTCCTCATAATGAGGCAGTTCGATGGCGTCATAGATATCCTCCCGTTTTCTGGTCTTATAAACCGTCCCGTTGATAAAAGTGATGTCCTTCACGTCCAACCCGCTGTTCAATGCGTCCGCAATCTCTATGATGCTGTGCTCCCCCATGCCGTAGGAAATAATATCCGCACCGGAATCCAAAAGAATGGAGCGTTTCAGTTTGTTTGACCAGTAATCGTAATGGGCGAGACGGCGAAGGCTCGCCTCAATGCCGCCGATAATAATGGGTGTATGCTTGTAGGTCTGACGAATCAGGTTGCAATAAACAATCGTGGCATAATCGGGACGTTTTCCCATAACGCCGCCGGGGGTAAAGGCATCGGTGGCACGTCTTTTTTTAGATACGGAATAATGATTTACCATGGAATCCATATTTCCCGCCGATACCAGAAATCCCAGCCTCGGCTCCCCTAAAATGCAGACGGAATTTTTATCCCGCCAGTCCGGTTGGGGAATGATTCCGACTTTATAGCCGTGGGCTTCTAAAAGCCTTGAAATAATGGCATGTCCAAAGGAGGGATGGTCCACATAGGCATCCCCGCAGACATAGACGAAGTCGAACTGCTCGATTCCGGCTTCTAACATATCTTCTCTGCTTATCGGCAAAAATCCGTTACTCATGTAAATCTCCTTACATACTTTAAAAATTCGTTTTTTGAAGGTCATGTTGCAGTTTCCGTGACAGAAATAACCCTATGCAGTATCCCCTGACCTGCTTATATTTTTGAGATCCCTCAGTTCCTGCTCCGTCAATGCCCGATACTCCCCCGGCTTTAAATCCTCCGGCAGAACCAGCGTCCCCATGGAAAGCCGTTTTAAATAAACCACCCGCTTTCCCACCGCTTCAAACATCCGCTTGACCTGGTGAAACTTCCCTTCCGTAATTGTCAACCGGATTTCCGAAATGTCACCCTCTGACAACAGGACAAGCTTTGCGGGTTTTGTGGGCTTTTCCTCTCCTATGTCAACCCCATTTTCAAAAAGGTTCACATCTTCTTTTGTGACATGCCCCTCTACCCTTGCATAATATGTCTTTGGCACATGTTTCGCCGGACTTAACAATTCATGGGCGAGGGCACCGTCGTTTGTGATAAACAGCAGCCCCTCCGTGTCAATGTCAAGTCTCCCCACGGGGAACAAATCCGTCCGTCTGGTATCCGTCAGATAATCCATCACCGTCTTATGTATTTTATCTTCGGTGGCGCTGACACAGCCCGCCGGCTTGTGGAACAGATAATATTCATATGCTGCATAGGAAAGTTTCTCTCCCCGGAAACAGACCTGTGCCTTCTCTTCTTCCACCTTTACCTCCGGCTTCTTTTCCGGTACGCCGTCCACTGTCACCAGCCCCGCTTTGATATACTTTTTTACCTCACTGCGGGTGCCGATTCCCAGTTCCGTTAAATATTTATCCAGACGAATTGCTATACAAAACCTTTCCTTATCGTAGCTGTTTTCCCTGCTTTTCCCAGAGGTATGCCAGCATGGGGTAGGAATTTACGCTGAATTCACAGCCGTTTTCATCATTCAGGTACATTCCCAAATGCAGGTGCACCGCAAAATTCCCCGTGGTTCCCTCCACATCGCTGTACCCCGTATCTCCCATAAATCCCAGCAGCGTCCCTGCCGTTACTTCTTCCCCGATTTCAAATTCTTCGGCATATTCTGCCAAATGGGCGTAATAAAAATATGCCCCGGAAGGGCTTCTGACGCCAATCCGGTAGCCGCCTAACTTCAGCCAGCCGATATTTTCCACCACACCGTCTGTCATGCTGTATACCGGGTAAATTCCTCTCTCATTGACAGAAGCCATGATATCCGTCCCCTCATGCCCCCTGTCACCGCCGAAGGTGCGGCTCTGCATCCAGCTATTTTCAAAGGAAACCGTCGCCTCGGGCGCATTGAAAATTTTCCCCACCGGAAACGCCTCTAAATCCTGCCACAGTGCGGTAATCTGCTGTCTGATACCCTCAAATTCCTCTCCTCGGTATTTTTTTACATAATCAATCTCTTTTTCTAAGGTTTTCACGTCCGTTACAGCATTTTCCCCGGCAAAATACATGGTCAAAAGCTCACTGTAACGGACGATGTCCCCGCCGGACGCCTTAAAGAAGGTATCCATAAGTTCCTCCGGCAGGTTATGGTTTCTCATGTTCTCGTATGCAGTCTCATAGGAAAAACAGTTTATCTGCTGTACCCTCTCGCAGATGAGGCCCTGCAAAAATACATTGGCAAAGACCACCGCAAGAAATAATAGTAAGATACTGATACGATTTGATTTCATGCTTTACTTACATCTCTTTAAAAATTCTACTAATAACCGCCATACCCGTTCTGTGGAAGAAATACTTAACCGCTCCTTCGGCGTATGGATGTCATAATTGTTCGGTCCAAAGGAAACGCAGTCTAAGTCTGCAATTTTACCGGATAAAATACCACACTCTAACCCGGCGTGAATGGCTTCAAATACCGGTTTTTCCCCGAACAGTTCTTCATAAACTGCACTGATACCCTCACGGATTTCCGAATCTGCGCGGTACTCCCATGCCGGGTATCCGCCGCTCATTTCCGTCTCTCCGCCTAAAAATTCAGCTAAATATTCTAACTTACCGCCTAACTCTTCCTTTCTGGTGGAAACGCTGCTCCGCACGGAGGAAATAATCTTGAAGCTCTCCGGCGTCAATTCCATAATTCCGGCATTTAAAGAGGTTTCCACTAAACCCGGCATTACCATACTCATATGCTGCACGCCGTCCGGCACATTCCGGAGATAAAAAATCACCTTCGTCATGGAAGCGAAAGATAAAATCTCCCGTTCCGTCTCCGCCGCCTCTTCCACATCAATGCGGACGTTTTTATCAGAAGCAGCATACTCCTTCTGTAAAATGCCCTCGATTTCTTTTAGATAAGAAAGCATTTCCTCTTTCTTCTCACCGGGAACTAACAATCCGGCACTGCATTCCCTGGGAATGGCATTGTCCTTTAAGCCCCCTGCCAAAGCGGAAATTCCCATCTCCCCCCGGTCAGAAAGGTATTTCAAGACACGTCCCATGAGAACATTGGCATTGCCATGCTCCTTGTCGATTTCACTGCCGGAATGCCCGCCGTCTAACCCGGTGACCGTAACCTTAAGGGGAATCCCCCTCTGGCTGATGTAGGACACCGGAATGGTGGTTTGCACCGTCATTCCCCCCGCGCAACTGGTGAGAAAACGCCCCTCTTCGTCGGAATCAATATTTAACATCTTATGTCCCTTTAACATGGACAAATCTATGCTCTCTGCCCCAAGCATTCCGATTTCTTCGTCCACGGTAATAACAACCTCTAATCTGGGATGGGCAATCTCTTCGTCTGCCAAAATGGCAAGGGCATAGGCAACCGCAATGCCGTCATCGCCGCCTAAGGTGGTTCCCTCCGCCTTTAAGAAATCGCCGTCCACGTAGAGCCTTAAGCCCTCTTTCTCAAAATCAATGTCACAGCCGCTCTCTTTCTCACAGACCATATCCATATGTCCCTGAATAATAACAGGGTCTGCATTCTCGTATCCCGGTGTTGCCTCCTGAATCATGACCACGTTATTTGCCTCGTCCTGGTAGTATTCTAACCCAAGCTCTTTGGCAAACGACACCAGATAATCGCTGATTTGCTTTGTGTTTCTCGAGCCGTGGGGAATTGCCGCCAACTGCTCAAAATAGTAAAATACATTTTCCGGTTTTAAATTTAATTTTCCTGTGTGTTTCATAGTATCCTCCTGCCTTTCATATAGTTTAATATGAAAAAGAAATTAATATTCCTCGGTTTCCTTATTTTTATTGCGTATATTTTATGTTTTCCCCAGAAGGCTGTCCCTGCCGCCGCAAACGGTCTGGTGCTCTGGTATGAGCGGGTGCTGCCCTCGCTGCTCCCCTTTGCCATCCTGTCAAATATTCTGATTTATTCGAACTATCTGACCTACCTGACAAAATATGTTTATCCCATTACCAGAATCATTCTGCCCGGAAGTGAAAACGGGGCATTTGTGATTTTATCCGGCTTTCTCTTTGGATTTCCCATGGGGAGCAAAAACTGTGCAGAGCTTTTAAAATGCGGGAAAATTTCACAGGAAGAGGCGGAAATCCTCTTCATCATCACCAACAACATCAGCCCTGTATTTATCAGCAGCTTCATCCTCTGCCAGGAATTAAAACTGCCCTCCATGATTTTGCTCAGCTATCTGGTGCTGTATCTGCCTCCGGTGCTCTTAGGCGGTCTGCTCCTGCCGAAACTGAAAAACCAGGCACCCTCCGGGACGGAGGACAGAACACAAAAAACACCGGCATCTAAATCTCAAATGAATTTTAAAATCATAGATGCCGGCATCATGAATGGTTTTGAAACATTAACCAGACTGGGTGGTTATATTATGCTGTTTTCCATGTTTGCGTCCATGTTAGAGCTCCTGCCGATTCCCGATACGGCAAAAGTCCTGCTCACCGGAATCACAGAAATCACCAACGGCATTCACCGGTTATCGGAATTTTCCCTCCCCGGAAGGCTGCGCTATGTTCTCGCCATGTCCTTTACCGCTTTCGGAGGCCTTTCCGGCATTGCACAGACCAGCTCCATGGTGAAAGGAACCAGCCTTTCCATGAAACGCTACCTCCTGTTAAAGCTGGTCTTAACCGCAGTCTCTACGCTGCTTGCGGGACTCATCGCCTGCCTGTGTATTCTGTGACAGTGTTACTCATGTAGTGTCACATTCACTTTTTCAGGAATTGCCTAACATATCAGAGGAAATCTGAACGTTAGGCAGTTCCTCTTTTTTTGACGTTTCCGCCGGCTCGTCCGCTGTGGGGTTTAATTCTGCACGGTTGGCTGTCACCACATCTAAAAAGCCCTGCATGGAACTCATATAAGAATCGTGGCGTGCCTTTGAGGTTTCCATGGAATGAGAAATCGTATTCTCCAGATTCTTTAAAATATCATCGGTATACTGCATAGCCCCCATGCGAATATCGTTGGCGTCATTGGTGGCACTGTCTAATATCTCCTGCGCCTGCTTGGTGGCAATCATCACCACCTCGTTTGCCTGGGCATATGCCTGCTGCATAATCTGGTGCTCGCTGACTAATTCGTCCGTTTTCACCTGCGCCTTGGCAATGATGGCATCCGCCTTTGTCTGGGCGTCCGCTAAAATCGCCTCTTTGTTGCTGATAATCTTCTGATAACG
>JAGAIK010000604.1 GCA_017626625.1 Roseburia sp. | reverse complement strand
AGGTAAATATCGGGGATAAGCCGGGAGACCCGGTATTCGGCGTCAGCGACCTTCTGATTCATTTATCCGGGGAGCAGTTAGAGAAAAAAGCTGCCAAGGTGATTGAAGGGGAAAACTTAGACCTTATCATCGGCAGTATTCCCATGGAAGCAAAGGAAGAGGAGAAAGAAGCCGCAAAGGAAAAAGTGAAAGCAAATATCATGAAACTCTTAGAGGCGGAATATGGTATAGAAGAAGAGGATTTCCTTTCCGCAGAAATCGAGGTGGTTCCTGCCGGAGAGGCAAGGGACTATGGCTTCGACCGCAGCATGATTATGGGGTACGGTCATGACGACAGAGTCTGCGCATATCCTTCCTTTATGGCAATGTTAGAGGTAAAGGAGCCAGAACTTACCAGCGTCTGCCTCTTAGTGGACAAGGAGGAAATCGGAAGCGTGGGAGCCAGCGGAATGCAGTCCCGTTTCTTTGAAAATACCGTGGCAGAGGTGATGAATGCGGCAGGAGACTACTCAGAATTAAAGGTGAGACGTGCGCTGAAAAATTCCAGGGTGCTGTCCTCAGACGTGTCCGCAGCCTTTGACCCGAATTTCCCCTCGGTCATGACAAAGCGCAATGCAGCATATTTTGGAAGAGGGCTGGTGTTTAACAAATACACAGGCTCCAGAGGAAAATCAGGCTCCAACGATGCCAATGCAGAGTATGTGGGAGCTTTAAGGAATATTATGGATAAACATGAGGTGGCATTCCAGACAGCAGAGCTTGGAAAGGTAGACCAGGGCGGCGGCGGAACCATCGCTTACATTCTGGCGAACTACGGCATGAACGTCATTGACAGCGGTGTGGCAGTATTGAATATGCACGCACCCTGGGAGATTATCAGCAAGGTGGATTTGTATGAGGCATTCCGGGGTTATGTGGCATTCTTAGAAGAGGCTGTTTAAAAAACGATTTCCGGGAAGCAGCGCAGCAATTTCCCCGGTAATCAGGCAGAAAAGCCAAAACACAGGCAGTAACAGCAAAACATGAGCCAAAGCAGAACAACGCAGACAGTAACAAAAAAGGCAGGATAGAGGGCAGGCATGACAGAACAGTTTTTAGCGGAATTGGAAACCATCGTAGAGAAAGACCGTATTTTTGAAAAAGAACCGATGAAAAAGCATACAACCTTTCGCGTGGGCGGACCTGCTGACGTGCTGATACAGCCGCGTAAAGAAGAACTGCCGGGGGTGTTAGAACTCTGCCGCCGGCAGGAAGTTCCATTCTATGTAATTGGAAACGGAAGTAATCTTCTGGTGGGAGATAAAGGAATCCGGGGCGCCGTATTAGAGATGTCTGCCGGAGAAGAGGCAGTCACAGTGAAGGGAACGGTACTGCGGGCGGCTGCCGGGGTCATGCTTTCGAAAGCGGCAAATGCAGCCGCAGCGGCAGGACTTACGGGAATGGAATTTGCGGCGGGGATCCCCGGCACAGTAGGCGGTGCGGTGGTGATGAATGCAGGCGCTTACGGCGGGGAGCTGAAGGACATTCTCGTCTCGGTTACGGTGGTAGATGAGCATGGCATGACAAAAGAGGTGAATGTCGGGGATTTAGAGTTAGGCTACCGCCGGAGCAATATTTTAAAAAATCACTGGATTGTGACGGAAGCCGTATTGCAGTTAGCCGAGGGCGAAGAGACAGCAATCCGTGAAAAAATGAATACATTAGCGGCGCAGAGAAGAGAAAAGCAGCCGTTGCAGTACCCCAGTGCCGGGAGTACCTTTAAGCGCCCGGAGGGCTATTTTGCAGGGAAGCTGATTATGGACGCAGGTCTGCGGGGCTACCGGAGGGGCGGTGCACAGGTTTCAGAAAAGCACTGCGGTTTTGTGATAAACAGCGGGGACGCCACCGCCGCAGATATCCGCAGGCTGATGGAAGATGTCACTGCGGAGGTAAAACGGCAGTTTGGCGTTACCTTAGAACCGGAAGTAAAGATGCTGGGAGAATTTTAAAAAGAGGGCAGAGGTATGAAATTCGTAATATTGACAGGAATGTCCGGGGCAGGAAAGAGTACTGCCATCAAAATGATGGAAGATATGGGATTTTATTGTGTGGACAATCTTCCGATTCCGTTGCTGGAAAAATTTGTGGAGCTGTCAAGCCCGCAGAACAACGAACTGCAGAAGGTGGCGGTGGGAATTGACATCCGCAGCGGACAGGCGTTGGAGGAATTGCGGGACGTACTGGATAATATCGAAAAAAGCGGCGTAACATACGAGATTTTGTTTCTGGATGCGGAGGATTCCGTTCTGGTAAAACGCTACAAGGAAACCAGAAGAAACCATCCCTTATCCGGCGGAGAGCGGGTGGACAAAGGCATTGAGGAAGAGCGGAGGCGGCTTGCCTTTTTAAAGGAGCGGGCAGATTATATTATCGACACCAGCCAGCTTCTCACCAGGGAACTGAAGGCGGAAATGGAAAAAATTTTCGTAAAAAATCAGGACTATAAGAACCTCTTTATTACCATACTATCCTTTGGTTTTAAATACGGAATGCCGGCGGATTCGGATTTGGTGTTTGATGTGAGATTTCTGCCAAACCCCTACTATGTGGAGGGACTGCGGGCAAAGACCGGAAACGATAAGGAGATACAGGACTATGTGCTTCAGTTTAAGGAGGCTCATATCTTTCTGGAAAAATTAGAGGATATGTTGGACTTCCTGATTCCAAATTACATTGCTGAGGGGAAAAACCAGTTGGTTATTTCCATCGGCTGTACCGGAGGAAAGCACCGCTCCGTCACGCTGGCGAATGAGCTTTATAAGTGCCTTTCGAAGCGGACGGAATATGGAATCAAAATCGAGCACAGGGACATCGGAAAGGATGCCCTAAGAGGGAAATAGTATGTCATTTTCAGGTGAAGTAAAAGAGGAACTGCTAAAACAGGTGGGAAAAAGCCGGCACTGCCAGATAGCGGAGTTGGCGGCGATTATCGCCTTTGAAGGGGCGGAAACCGAAAACCACCTGTTGAAGGAGAAATACCAACTGCTGGTGAAACAACTTTTCCCTGTAGAAGAAGCAGGACAGGCAGTGGAGGAATGGCGCATTTTAGAGCTGGTGAAGATGTGGGACGCCGACAGGAAGCAGCCCCGGACAGGCAGTACCGTAAATGGGATTTTGCTCCAGCAGATGTGCTGCAGAAGGGCATTTATCCGGGGGGCGTTTTTAGCGGGGGGCTCCATCAGCGATCCGAACAAATCCTACCATTTTGAGATTGTATGCAGAACCTTAGGGCAGGCAGAGCAGCTTCGGGACATGATTAACAGCTTTGAGATGGAAGCAAAGATTGTGGAACGGAAGAAGTATCAGGTGGTCTATTTAAAGGAGGGCGCCCAGATTGTAGATATGCTAAATATCATGGAGGCGCATGTGGCGCTGATGAATCTGGAAAATGTCCGCATTTTAAAGGAAATGCGCAACTCCGTAAACCGTAAGGTAAATTGTGAGACAGCAAATATCAGCAAGACGGTGAGCGCTGCGGTAAAGCAGCTAGAAGATATTGAATATATCCGGGATAAGGCAGGGTTAGACAGCCTGCCGGATAATCTGCGGGCGGTGGCGCTGCTGCGGTTAGAAAATCCCGATGCACCGTTAAAGGAACTGGGAACATTGTTAAATCCGCCAGTCGGAAAATCCGGCGTCAATCACAGACTCCGGAAAATCAGCGAGATTGCGGAAGGCTTAAGAGGTTAAAGAAAGGGACAGGTGTCAGTATGAGAAAGAACGTGACAGTGGAGATGGAAGAAGGATTAGAGGCCAGGCCAATCGCCTTGCTGGTGCAGACTGCAAATCAGTTCAGCAGTAAGATTTATCTGGAAATCGGGGAGAAGAGAGTCAATGCCAAGAGCATCATGGGTGTCATGAGCCTTGCCCTGTTAAACGGTGAGAAGGTGGTGCTGGACGCAGAGGGCGAGGACGAGGCAGAGGCAGTGGAAGCATTAGAAGCATTTTTAAGGAAATAGCAGTATAGGGTGTATGGAATTTATGGAAAGTAAGAAGAAGTTGCTGTTTGTGTTTAACCCCTTTTCGGGAAAGGCACAGATAAAAAATCAGTTGTTGGACATTGTGGATACCATGGTAAAGGCGGATTATGAAGTTACCATTTATCCCACGCAGGCCCCTGGGGATGCGGTACATAAGGTGGAGGAGGAAGCGGGCGGCTATGACCTGGTGGTCTGCAGCGGCGGTGACGGTACCTTAGACGAGGTGGTGACAGGAATGATGCGCCGGGAGGAAAAGGTGCCTTTGGGCTATATTCCGGCAGGCAGTACCAATGATTTCGCTACCTCCTTAGGCATTCCGAAGGATATGGTAAAGTCTGCCGGGACGGCGGTGACAGGTGTCCCCTTTGCCTGCGATATCGGAGCCTTTAACGAAGATTACTTTGTGTATGTGGCAGCCTTCGGGCTCTTTACGGCAGTTTCCTATAAGACCAGCCAGGAGTGGAAAAATGTGTTGGGACATGCCGCCTATATCTTAGAGGGTGTGCGGAGCCTTCATGACATTCCCTCTTACCGGATGCAGGTGGAGCATGATAACATCCGGCTTCAGGATGAATTTATTTACGGAATGATAAGCAATTCCACCTCCGTGGGCGGCTTTAAGGGCATGACGGGAAAGGATGTGCTCTTAGATGACGGTGTTTTCGAGGTGACGTTAATCAAAAAACCGAGAAATCCCATCGAGCTGAACGAGATTATCGCCTCCCTGATTAATCTGGTGGACGACACGGATATGATCTATTCCTTTAAGACCAGCCGGGTTACCATCACGGCGGCAGAGGCGGTTCCCTGGACCTTAGACGGGGAATTTGGCGGCGACCATGAGACAGTGACAGTAGGAAATCTCTGCAAAGCGGTGGAAATTATGGTGCCGGAAAAAGATAGTTAAAAATTTAACTTTATTTTTTGGTTGAAGTAATATATAATAGCCCTAGGGT
>JAGAIK010000603.1 GCA_017626625.1 Roseburia sp. | reverse complement strand
TGTGGCGGTTAGAGCATTTAAACCACAACTGGAATGTGCTGATGACGCTACCTGTGCCCATAAGGGATATTTTTCTCGGTAAACTGACGGTTATTTTAAAGGTCACGGTATTTACCCAGATCTGGCTGTTTGTCCTCTATCTTCTCTGCGGAAAAATCATCGGTCTCCCTGGATTGCCCGACCGCACTATTTTTCTCTGGGGGCTGCGGGGCACCTTCGCCGCCATTGCCATCGGAAGCCTCCAACTGCTGCTTTCCATGGTAATCCGCAGTTTTGCCGTACCCATCGGCATTGCCTTAGGAGGGAGTATTCTGGGAATGCTCGCGGCAAATCAGGGATTCGGGATGTATTTTCCCTACGCCCTGATGCTGATGGGAATGAACTCCAATAAAGAGACCGATGCCCTTTCCGGCGGTACAGTTCCCTTCCTGTTGGGATGCGTAATTTATTTTCTGCTGTTTACGGGGCTCAGCATTCAGATTCTAAAGACAAAAGACGTAACAGCCTAGGTCTTATATGAGAAAAACTGCACAAAAGAAACGCGGTACCCGTATCATTTTCCTATCCCTCTTTTCTCCGTTTTGTATTATAATATACAAATGGAACAAATTTACAGCTATCACAAAGGAGGTTCTTCTTATGTATCAATTCACCGAAGACTGTCTGGTAGGAATAGAGGAAATCGACAACGAGCACCGCACTTTATTTCAGATGATAAATGAGGCATTTGACCTGCTCTCTGACCGCTCTAATGCCCCCATGGTGCTGAAAACCCTGCTCCCCCGGCTGAAGGAGTATGCTGCCACCCACTTTGCCCACGAGGAAGCTTATATGGAAAAAATCAACGACCCGGAGCTTTCCCGCCAGAAAAAGGAACACGCTGCTTTTACGGAAAAAGTGAATTCCTATCATCCGGATTCTGTCACGGAGGAAAATGCTTTCGCTACTGCGGAGGAAATCCTGACTTTCTTAGTCCGCTGGCTCTACGGTCATATTTTAGGCAGCGATATTATGATTGGCAAAATGACAGCACCGGAGACGAATACTTTCACTTTCACGGAAAAATATATGGTGGGTATCGATCTGATTGACAACGAGCACCGCCGCCTTTTTGAAATCATCGCGGACGTGGATAAGGTGATTCATGCGGAGCTGCTGCATGATAAATATGATGAAATTATGCGGCTTTTAGGAGAACTGAAAGACTATACGGAATTTCACTTTAATGATGAAGAAGCTCTGATGGAACGGATTCACTATCCTAACCTGGATTTCCAGCGGCGGGCACACAGCGCTTTTATCGAGCGGCTGGTAGAAATTAATCTGTCGGAGTTAGATGATATGGACGATAATCAGCAGGAGTATCTGCTGGAGCTGATGGCATATCTGCAGAATTGGCTGATTAACCACATTTTAAAGGCGGACAAGCTGATTGGAGAATATCAGAAGACGCTGGATTCATAGGAAATGCGGCGGAGCGTTTTCTTTGAAACGTTCCTTAAAGAGGACGCTTGCGGTAGCAGAATTTTTCTTTCTGCTACCGCAAGCTTTTTGGGATAATGGTTTTTCACCCGTCAATCAGCACCTCTTTGCCCCGGAATGCAAATCCATAGCTTCGGATATGTTCTTTGGGAATTCCTTTTTCTTCCAGTTGTGCCTTGTAGTTTTTTTCTTCAATCTGCGCCAACGCTGCCTTTACCGTCTCCTCAAGACTACTTTCTCTTCGTGGGTTCTGCACCTTAAATTCCAGTATGATTGCGTCATTTTCCTGTGGATTTTTCGGTTCCAGCATCACATCATATCTTCCGAAACCACTTTCACGGTTAGAAGTTATCCTGTAACTACCCTGTAAATCCACCACCAGTCCCAAAACAAATCCGTGGTAAAAACGTTCGGGTTCTGCTCCTGCTGCGCTGCTTCCCGTATCAAAATAGCTGAATATCTGCAGCGCCACACGGTTCATGTAAGCATTCATCGCCTCTAAGTCCCCTGCCAGCAGGGCTTTTACGAAACGGTTATAATCTGATTTTTTCTGGGCAAACCAACCTCTTACCATTTCCTCAAACATTCGCTTTACTTCGTAATTGGTAATGGTAAGCTCATACTCCGGCTGCTCAAAATCCTCTATCACATCATACCCCCGGTAAGACAATACTTTAAGATAACCGCTGGCAAGAAGAAGGCTCCAGATGGCGTCCTCATTTTCCGCCAACTGACTGTAGACAATCTGTTCATCAATATAACATTTTATACTCTGACCATGTAACAACTGCTCAAACTGTTCCTTAATGTCACTGCTTCCCTCTCGGATTAATTTTCCTACTAAACTGTTGGAGCTGGTATTGGCCCAATAGGTTGTGTATTTTTTCTTATCAATAAAATTTAAAATCGACCATGGATTGTAAATATCCTTGTGCTCGCCAAAAATAAATCCATCGTACCAAAACTTAACATTTTCTTTCTCTCCGCTAAGATTGCGTTCCTCGAGGGCAGAAAATACTTCTTGCTCTGTAAAACCAAAAGATGTCGCATATTTATCTGAAGTAGTTGTCACCACCTCCAGGTTATTCAAATCTGAAAAAATGGATTCCTTACTGACTCTCGTAATTCCGGTCATAATAGCACGCTCTAACCATGGATTCGTCTTGAAGGCAGAGTTAAACATACTTCTGGTAAATGCCACTAATTCCGTCTCGCCTTTAAAAACGGGAAGTTCGCCCGAATTTGGCGAACTTCTAAGGGCTTCTGGCTCTGCCAGAAGACTGTGCATGGGAGTATCATACTCATCTAACAGAATAATGACCTTTTTCCCATAATAGCGGTACAAAAAATCGGAAAGCTGATACAACGCCAATGTGGCATCACTGTCGTCCATATCTTCTGAAATACGCTTAAAATATTTTTTATCCGCTTCGTAAAGCACATCACTGTCAAGTAAAAAGGAATTTTCTGCATAAAGCTTTATTAACAACTGGCAGATTTTCTTCCTGGTCAATTCATAGGAAGCCTCCTTGATATTGGCAAAGGACAGACTGATAACCGGATACGTTCCCTGCAATTTCCGGTATTCCTCATGTTTCCAGATGGAAAGCCCCTCAAACAGGTCTCCCCTGTCCGCATATTTGACAGAAAAAAACTGCTCCACCATACTCATATTCAGAGTTTTCCCAAAACGCCTCGGGCGGGTAATCAATGTAACACTGTCTCCGCTGTCCCACCACTCTTTGATAAACGGCGTTTTGTCAATATAAAAATAATTTTTTTCGATTAAAGTAGAAAAATCCTGTATTCCGATTGCTACCGTTCTCTCCATTGCTCCTCCCAAAATCAAAATCCGCTATCCTAAGCTTTCTTCCCTTAGTATAGCGGATTCCCTTTTAAATTACAATATTCCTGTACTCTCTCCTAAGAGAAATAAACCAGTTCGTCCTCCGGTTTTTCCGCCGGGGTAATGGACACCGGATAAAGCACCGGTCCTTTTCCTTTATACTCTCTCGCAAACTCCACACGAACCTCTGCCGTTATGTTTATCCATGATTTATGCGGTATCTTGTCCTCCTCCGGATACTTACATTTGAAACCGATAAAGGTCACATCCTCCACACAGCAGGTCATGGCAAAACGTCCCGGCACAAATACGCCTTTTTTCAGTTTCTCCGGGTTGTAGACCAGACCTAAGAAGGAAATTTTCTTTCCCTCGTATTTTTTCGGATTTTCCATACAGTCCATATACCAGATGGCATAATCGGCATCGGAAATCTCGATTTCATCCCCTGAAATATCAAAGGGCAGTTCCTCCGGGCGTTCGTCTAAAGTGCCGTCGGCACGCTCATAGACAAGCTGTGCCTTGCGGTTCAGCGCCTTGACATTACGGCGGTATTTTCCTTTGTCGGTACTGTCGTCGCAGCGGTTGAAGATAACCACATCCGCCTGAAACAACTGTTCCATAATCATGGTGCGCATATTGGCAAGGTACATGTCAAAGGTGGTGGCGTCCACGGTGGCAAGCGCCTGCACCAAGACCCAGTATTTCGGCAGCTCTGTCTCCAAAAGCGTGGACATTTCCCAGGTTCCGTTATACTCGATAAACACTTTTTCCGGCTGATATTTTTCCTGCTGCTCCTTCAGGAAGGCGGCGGTAAAATCTTCTTCATTTTCCACCATAACCAGAGTCGTATTGGCTTTTTTCAGCTCTGCCTCTTCGTACTCCACTTCCCCGTCCTCACAGCAGATTAAAAGACAATTATCTCCTTCTGTAAAGCTCTCATCGGAAAGCGTCTCCTTCACCAGCGTCGTTTTTCCGCTGTCCATAAATCCGGTAAATAAATATACTGGTATTTCCTGCATATCTGATTCCCTTTCTATCCTAATCTTTACGCAATTCCAAATAATTCTTCCAATCTGTGTTCTTCAATATCCGTTCCGATGACGCAGAGTCTTCCGGTGTAATCCGGCTCGCCGTCACGGATTTCATACTCGCCCGGTACCATGTCAAAATAAATCCAGGAACCGTTCTCATCCTCTACCATACCCTTGGCACGGAGAATCTCACCGTAATCATCGGTCTCACACAGGGTTTTTAACACTTCTTCAATCTTTTCTCTGGTAAATTTATGCGGCGTCTCTTTGCCCCAACTGGTAAATACCTCATCTGCATGGTGGTGGTGATGGTCATGACAGCC
>JAGAIK010000602.1 GCA_017626625.1 Roseburia sp. | reverse complement strand
TCTGCTGCTTTTGCTGCTGCAAATCTGCCTGCATAAGCTCTCCGCTTTCCACCTTCCGGTAAGTCTCACTCAGCAGCCCCAAAAAACCTGCCGTCTTTTGAAAATAATCAGCAAAGGGCTCTTTTACCCCCGGTGCGGTTGCAATCTCTGCAATCCGCTCCTCCACCAGTTCAAACCGTTCCCTCGCCTGCTCATTGGTTTCCTGATAAAATTGTTTATAACTCATTCTGTTATCACTTTCTCAATCCTTGATTAATTTGCCTGCTTCTGCATTTTTCTCAATCAGGCTTTTCGCATATGCCCAGATTTCCTCCGAGCCTTCATGTACCCTAACATTGCGTGCCAGAACCTGGGATTTCTTCACGCCGTGTTCCGCCCAGGACTTGCCGCCGGAGGCATCGTTTAATAAAAGAGGCTGCACCTTATCCAACATATTGGCAAATTTCGATTCCGGAGTTTCCATCGCCTCAAACTCATCCCACAATCCCCGGTACTCCCTCTGCTGTTTCTCCGGCAAAAGCCCGAAAATACGATCCGCCGCCTTTAACTCCCGCTCCCGTTTCGTCTTGTTTCCCTCGGTATCATAGGCATAGGTATCTCCCGCGTCAATCTCAATCACATCATGGAGCAGCACCATTTTCATGGTCTTTAACACGTCAATTTTCTCATTGGCATAATCTGCAAGGACGAAAGCCATCAAAGCTAAATGCCAGGAATGCTCCGCATCATTTTCTTTCCTGCTGGCATCGCTTAAGTAAGTCTGCCTACCGATTTTTTTTATTTTGTCCAGCTCCATGATAAAATTTATCTGTTTTTCAAAATCCGTCATATCCTGCTCCCTTTCTTTCTGCTCCCACTGCCTTTATCCCATAAATCCCACTACATAAAGGGCAATCCAGATACCCACCGCCAGAAAAGACAGCACTGTCGCCGCATAGGGGAAAAATTTATAGGAATTTTCCTCCCCCAGGCTTAAGATTGCCAGGACAAAGGAAACCAGACTAAGCAGCATGGAACATACGCCTGCGCTGCCTAAATACATGCTGCCGTTTCCCCGGTTCTGAAAGGAGAATACTATCACCACCACAAAAATTGCGATGGATACCACTGCCAGAACAAACGCCAGCATTCCCCGTTTTGACTGGGTTTTATCCGTAAATTTATAACCACTTCTATGTCGTTTTGCTGCCATGCTTTTTTCTCCTGCACTGTACTACTGCCGCATAAATGAAAAATCCGAACATTCCGCCCACGGTGTTGAGCAGCAGGTCGTCCACATCAAAGCTGCCCACCTTGGTGATAAGCTGAAGAATCTCCACCACCAGGCTTAACTCAAAGCTATACCAGACAACACCAAATACCTTCCGGCATCTCGCGGAAAACATAGGCAAAAATGCGCCGAAGGGCATAAATGCCACCACATTTCCCGCCAGATTCAACAGTACCGCTTTCATTCCCAGCATCTCCCGATAGCGGATAAAACGTCCGATTTCCTTAAAAGGCACCAGATTGTAGTGATATGCCCTTTCGCTGTAGGTTCTTCCCAATTCCTCCGAAAAAAAGAGGAAATAAAACAATACTAAAAAATAAATCAAAAATAATATGCCTGCCACTGTGCGGCTCTTTTTCTTATTTACATCCATACTGCTTATAGTATGTATCAATCGCAGTTTTTATTTCATCATTAATCACAATTTTTCCCTGACATTCTCTATTGTAAAGGTGCTCCACCACTTCCTCCATGGTGACAATGGCATTTGCCGCAAAGCCGTATTTTTCACGGATTTCGTCTAATGCGCTCTTCTCTCCGCCAAGACCTTTCTCCATACGGTTTAAGGACACCATAAGACCAAGAATTTCCACATCCCCCTGGGCTTTCACGATAGGGAATGTTTCCTCGATGGATTTACCGGAGGTGGTAACGTCCTCGATAATCACCACTTTATCCCCGTCCTTGATTTTACTGCCCAATAAAATTCCGGTATCGCCGTGGTCTTTCACTTCTTTTCTGTTTGAGCAGTAACGGATTTCCTTGCCGTATAATTTGGAAAAGGCAATCGTAGTTGCCACAGAGAGGGGAATGCCCTTGTAAGCCGGTCCAAATAATACGTCAAAATCATCGCCGTAATTCTCATGAATTGCCTTTGCATAATATTCACCGAGACGCATGAGCTGGCTGCCTGTCACATAGGCGCCTGCATTCATAAAAAATGGGGATTTTCTACCGCTTTTTAAGGTGAATTCCCCGAATTTCAACACATCGCTTTCTACCATAAATTCAATAAATTCCTGCTTATACTGTTCCATTTATCAAACCTCCTGCTTATTTTAAGCCCTATTCGGGCATTCGTCTTTCCTGAAAAAAATTACCTCAGATACGTGTTTTAGTATACCATTAAGGAGTTTATTTTTCAACATACAAAAACCTTCCCTGTTCAACAATAAAAAATGCAGCTGTAAATACCAATTTTCGGTATCAACCGCTGCATTTCTGCCATAGTTTCTATTCCCTGCCATGATAGTGTTTCTTCTGCTGGTACATAGCTTCATCCGCCTCTTTTTCCACCTGCGCCACATCTTTTCCGCTGCCCCATGCGGCGCCTATGGAAACAGAAATCTCTATCGTAGAAAAATTTTTTCTCTGTTCTAAATGCCCGCCCCAGCGGCGCAGCACTTCATCAATCTCACCTTTTCCCGGATTCTCAATAATCATGACAAATTCATCCCCGCCAATGCGGTACGCCCGTTTCCGGTTATCCATCAGTTCCTTTATGATACCGGAAACACAGGTGATAATATAATCCCCCTGGGCGTGCCCCATGGTATCGTTAATCCTTTTCAGATTGTTCACATCCCAGAAAATGACGCCCACCGTATCTAACTTCGGATAGACCTTTTCCATCATTTCCAGATATTTATTCTTATTGTACAGCCCCGTCATCTCGTCTCTCTCACTAAGCTGCTTCATGCTGACTGCATATTCCGCATATCCCATAATGTTTTTGGAAATGCTCTGAATGACAGGGAGAAGGCAGAGAAGAAGAATGCTGCGGGGTATCACATAATACAGCGGCAGCGTATACCATGGATTGGTATTGTTGATGGGAATCTGTATCATGCCATTGGATTGATTGATATAGTACTCCGTCTTTTCCACCGTCAGAAGCAGCATATTGGCATCACACAGCCCCCAGAAATAGCCTCCCATAACACTGGCAAAAACCCCTAATATACTGAGAATATAGGTATAAGCCAGCACCTTTTTGGAGGTGTACTGTGCCGCCAGCAGCAGCGGGAGCACAATGAGCAGTACCGCATGATAGCTTAACGTTGCTCCGTCCACCGTGATTGCTAATGTGGTAGTAAACAACAACACATACTTCACCCAGGGTTTATGTAAGTCCACCACTCTGCCAAAAAGCAAAGTGAGGACAATAATCGCTGTGGAAATGGTAAATCCGGTGGACAGCAACTCGTTATTTACAATAAATATATCACATATATTAGCAATCCATATGATAATTGTAGATACTAATGTAAAAACCAGACACCGCAAGGTATATTGATTCACTTTGTAATCTATGTCTGACCGACGGTATCCACCTATCTCTTCTCTCACACATCCTACCTCCGAAGCAGTTCAAACCGTTTCTCACACTACTGCGCCTTGTCCTGCCATTGTCATCCGTTTTCTGTCGAAACAACTCAAGCCGTTCCTTATACTACTGCGCCCACCAGCTCTTTGATATCATTGACCTGATATTTTTCCATGTAGGCGGCAATGCCCTCCACAATCTCTTCTGTCACCTTTGGATTGGTAAAGTTCGCCGTGCCCACGGAAACCGCCGTAGCGCCTGCCAAAATCATCTCAATGGCATCCTCCGCATTCATAATGCCGCCCATGCCGATAATGGGTATGTCAACCGCCTGCGCCGTCTGGTACACCATACGGACTGCCACCGGATGGACTGCCGGACCGGACATGCCACCGGTCTTGTTCGCCAGCACAAATTTTCTGCGGTTAATATCAATTTTCATTCCCGTTAAAGTGTTAATCAGCGAGAGGGCGTCCGCTCCCCCTGCTTCCGCCGCCCGCGCCGTCTCCGTAATGTCCGTCACGTTGGGAGAAAGCTTCATAATCACCGGCTGCGCCGCATATTTTTTAATTTCCCTAGTGATATCCTCCACTGTCTTTGGATTCTGTCCGAAGGCAATGCCGCCCTCCTTGACATTGGGACAGGAAATATTGATTTCCAACATATCCACCGGCTGGTCTGCCAGGCGTTTTACCACCTCCACATACTCTTCCGTGGTATGACCGCAAACATTTACGATAATTTTCGTGTCATACTGTTTCAGAAAAGGGATATCCCGCTCGATAAACAAATCAATCCCCGGATTCTGCAGACCGATGGCGTTTAACATGCCGCCGTAAACCTCCGCCACACGGGGGGTGGGATTCCCCTCCCAAGGCACATTGGCAACTCCCTTCGTCACCACAGCCCCCAGCTTGTTCAAATCCACAAATTCCGAGTATTCCTCTCCTGCGCCGAAGGTTCCGGAGGCAGTCATGACGGGGTTTTTTAAGGTTACTCCGCATAAATCCACTTTCATATTCATTAGAATTCTACCTCCTCTGCCAAAAATACCGGACCTTCCTTGCATATCCGCTTATTGTTTACATTGCTGTGGGCGTCCTTTTCTTTGGATTTGCAGACGCAGGCAAGACAGGCTCCGATGCCGCATGCCATCCGCTCTTCCATGGAAATCCAGCATTCTATGCCGTTTTCCTGCGCATATTCCTTCAGCGCCCGCAGCATGGGGGCAGGTCCGCAGGCATAAATCACATCTGCGGTAAGCCCGTTCTCCCGGATGGCGTCTAATACATTGCCCTTTGTTCCGGCGCTGCCGTCCTCCGTGGCAATGTAGACCTTTCCAAAGGCTTCAAATTCCTCCGTTAAAAACAGCTCGTCCCGGTAGCCTAGCACCATCTGCTTTTCGCAGTCTAATTCCTTCGCCAACTGCAGCATGGGCGGAATACCGATACCTCCGCCGATTAAAAATGCTTTTTTGTCCTTTTTGGTAAAACCGTTTCCCAGCGGTCCTACCACCTTTAACTGCATGCCCGCACGCATACCGGAAAATTCAGCCGTTCCCTTTCCTGCGATACGGTACACCAGACGGATGGCGCCCTTTTCCTTATCAATCTCACAAATACTGATGGGTCTTGGCAGCAGCCTGCTGCCGTCATTGCTGTAAACCGACACAAACTGCCCCGCCTTGGCATACGCCACAATCTGCTCCGTCTTAAGCCACATGCTGTAAATATCGTCCGCTATCTCTTCCTGTCTGATGACAGATACCATTTCCTCAAATTTTGTCTGCATTTTCTTAAGCCTTTCTGTCTTTCACTCTTCATATGCGATATGTCCGCCTGCGATTGTGACACGCACTTTTCCGGTGACTTCCCTGCCGTCAAAAGGCGTATTCTTTCCCTTGCTGGCAAACTTATTTTTATCAATCTTATAGGTGACGGACGGGTCAAAAATTACAATATCCGCCGTCTTGCCCGGCTGGATATCCCCTTTCTCAATGCCGATAATCTTTGCCGGATTATAGCTCATCTTTTCCGCCATCTGCATAGGGGTCAGATAGCCGCCTAATACCAGCTCCGTGTAGGTAAGGGGCGCTGCCGTCTCTAAGCCCACAATGCCAAAGGGCGCTCTCTTCATGGAAGCATTCTTTTCCTCAAAGGTGTGGGGCGCATGGTCCGTAGAAATGACATCCATCACATTGTCACGAAGCCCTGCCTTCAATGCCTCCACATCCTTTTTGGTACGAAGGGGCGGGTTCATTTTGAAATTGGTGTCCGCATCCATATCTAAGGGC
>JAGAIK010000601.1 GCA_017626625.1 Roseburia sp. | reverse complement strand
TTACAGCAGAATACCCGGAGCAGACAGAAACTGGCGTTTCTTTTGCAATTCGCTTGAGTACCCTGCAAATTAACAGTACAAAAGCGGGGAATTTTGTTTTGCAGGCTTCCATGCTTTACGGGGCGATTGTGCTGATGGTCATTTGCCTTACGGTACTTTCTTTACAGCAGCTTTTGGACGCAGGACAGTACAAATACCGCTTCTCGGTATTACAGAAATTGGGGGTGGAAGAACAGCACATAACAAAACTCATACGAAAGCAGTTAGGCGTTTGGTTTGGGCTTCCTGTCATAGTTGCGGCAGTCGTTGCCACAGTTGTGATTGCCTGTTTTATTCAGACGATATCAGCAGAAATTTCGGCTTATATAGGGTTAAGTACTTTAATGCTGCAGATTGGTGCAACGATAAGTATTCTTGCAATTTTACTGATTTGCTATTTCATAAGTACATGGATATTGTTCAGAAATTCGATAGAAATTTCTAAACACTCGATATCTGGGGAATGAGTGCGGCAAGCCAGAATGAAAAATGGGGCTGTCGCACTAAGTTTTCACTCGTTAAAGCGACAGCCCCATATAAGAACTTCTATAAAGATAATCAATTTTTAAAATTATAAATATTTTTTGATTTCTTCTATTAAAGAATCGTATTCCTCGTCGGATAAAAATTTCTCGCCCGGGTTCATGGCAAATACGCCGCCCCACTCGTATTCATCGGTGTATTTTGGCACCAGATGGAAATGAAGGTGATGTCCGGTATCGCCGTAAGCGCCGTAGTTGACTTTCTGCGGATGGAAGGCTTTATGAAGCGCCTCTGCCACACGGTTGATGTCCTCCATGTAAGCAGCACGTTCTTCCGCAGTTAATTCCACGATTTCGCTGACGTGTTTCTTGTGTGCTACGATGACACGTCCCTTGTGACTCTGCTCCTTGAACAGATAAACCTTGGAAGTCTCTAACTCACAGATTTTGATGCCGAACTGGGCAACTAATTCGCCCTCCATACAATATGCACAGTTGTTATCCATAATAGTTCTCCTTAAAGTGATTAAAATTTAAAACAGGTCTGCACGAAAAATAAAAAGTGCAGACCTGCGTTGTATTGCGATTTATTTCTGATTGAAGTGAACAGCGAAACCTGCGATTTCGTCTTTTAAGTATGCAACGGTGAGCTCTCCCTTGTCGTTGTATTTGAAAGAAGACTCGTCAAATGCAAATCCGCGTTTCTCTAAGTGGTAGATAGCACGGTCAAGATAGTTGGTCTGAATACAGATATGACCGTTGGTTCCGCGTCCCGGATTCTTCATCATTTCGATTAAAGAACCAACGAACATGGAGCTGTTTCCAACTTTTACGTTCTCGCCAAGAAGAGTAGCAAATTTAGCGGACTCAGAAGCAGCAACCTCTTCGTTTGCGTTGTTGACACCTACGTGTAATAACTTGAAGCCTAACATGGTAGCAACTGCCTCTTTGGTTAAAGCGGTGATGCCGTCCCAGTCTTTTGCTGCAATCATATCTTTGTTTACCATCCAGGAACCGCCGCAGGCGATGATTTTCTTGAAATCAAGGTAGTTAGTTAAGTTCTTTGCATTGATACCGCCGGTTGGCATAAATCTCATCTTGGTGTACGGCGCAGCCATGGATTTAATCATGTTTAATCCGCCTGCTGCTTCAGCCGGGAAGAATTTTACAACCTCAAGACCAAGCTCAATGGCAACCTCTACGTCGCTTGGGTTAGAGCAGCCAGGTGTTACAGGAATGCCTTTGTCCACACAATATTTTACAACCTTTGGATTTAAGCCCGGGCTTACGATAAATTTTGCGCCTGCATTTACG
>JAGAIK010000600.1 GCA_017626625.1 Roseburia sp. | reverse complement strand
GGGTGCGGACCTTCTGACGGCGGTTTTGTATCTGGCAATGGGCTGGTATGTAGGCAGACATGAATTTTCCTATGGGCTGTATCTGGTGTTTGTGCTGG
Organism: Roseburia sp.; assembly: GCA_017626625.1. Classification (GTDB taxonomy): domain Bacteria; phylum Bacillota; class Clostridia; order Lachnospirales; family Lachnospiraceae; genus Roseburia. The sequence goes on along the minus strand of JAGAIK010000600.1, from coordinate 1,919 downwards.
TCATTGGTACGATTTCCGTCTGCTACCGGCTTGCCTACAACGCATGGTATCCGGAACTGATTCCTGTGGGGTTAGAGCAGAAAGGCTATTCTGTCAGCAACACCATTTATCCCATTGTCACCATTGCCATGTCCCCGATTGCAGCCTTTTTATATGAAAAGATATCCATGGGAGAAATATTTTTTCTTGTGGCGGCAATTACGTTTGCGGCGGTTTTGGTGGAGAGTGGTATTGCGGAAAAAAGGAAGGAGCAGAAGGAAAGCTATACCTTTCGGAGCTACTGGGCGGATATGCGGGAGGGCTTTGCCTACCTGAAAAAAGAAAAGGGGATTCGCAATATTTATGCTTATATGAGCATTACCCAGGGAACCACTGACGGAACCACTATTCTGACCCAGGCGTTTTACCAGACCATGCCTTATCTGACGGTGACGATGCTTGGATTTTTAAAAAGTGCGGAAATGGTGGGGCGTTTCTTAGGCGGTCTGTTCCAGTATCGGAAAGAAATTCCGGTAAACAAACGGTATGGTTTTACCAAGATGGTCTACACGGCTTACAACCTGTTGGATATTGTACTGCTGTTTCTGCCCTACCCGCTGATGCTTTTGAATCGTTTTATCTGCGGAGTGCTTGGAATTTCCAGTGCAACTATCCGGGAGACTGCGGTGCAGTGCTATCTGCCGGAGCATATGAGAGCCAGGGTAAATGCCTTTTTTAATATGGTAATGTCTTTTGGCTGTGTGGTATTTCAGTTGGTGGCAGGAAGCATGGGACAATGGATGTCCTACCGCACGGGAGTGGTGTTAATTTCCGCCTTCGGTATGCTCTGTATGGTGGTGCTGATTGTGCTTCCTGCAAAAGAAAACCGCCCCATCTATGAGGCGGTAAGAAACCAATAGGGAAAGCGTCTATTTTAAAGTATCGGCAGCGGAACCCGGTTGGGCGGGAATTATTTTTTTCCGGACAGGTGCCTGGCAGCGCGTGGTGGATTCCCGCTCCACTAATTTTGCCCGTATCTGCGTCCGGCAGAAAGGAATGTGGTGTACCAGGGAATTGAGAGATACATAAGCGCATTTTCCCAATTCATTGCGTTCCTGCCGGATTGTGGTAAGGGGCGGCTCTAAGGTCGCCGCTAAGGGAATATCATCAAAGCCGACGACGCTGATGTCTTCCGGGATACGGAACCCCCGGAGCCGGCATTCGGTAATGACACCGGAGGCAATCAAATCGTTGCCGCAGATAATCGCAGTTGCCCCGGCGCCTAAAAAGGTGGGGACATGGTATTTTGCGCTGTCAGCGACGTAATAGCCATAGGCGGTCAGCTCTTCGATGATATCAAGTCCATGGGCACGCATACTATCGTAGTATGCCTCCTGCCGCTCCTCCGATACCATGGAATGGAGAGAACCGTTCAAAAATGCAATTTTCTTATGCCCTAAGGTGTAGAGATGGTCAACGGCAGCGTCAATGCCTTCGTGGTTGTCCGTTCCCACATAACAAACGTTAGGGTTCTTTTTGATATAGTTATCCAGCAGAACCGTAGGCATGGTGGTGGTTTCTAACTGGCGCATCCATTCGTCATGGAGGGCAAAGCCCACTAAGAAAGCGCCGCAGAATCCGTTTTTGAGCAGATAGGTATCGTATTTTTCTTCTAACTGAAAAGCCGGCGTCACGGGAATCACGGTGACGTCCCAGTTGTAGCGGAAGGCATTCTGCTTAAAGCCAAGCACAATGTCGTAACCGAACTGGTCTGGCGTCTCATATTCCATATTTTCAATAAAAACCGCCAGCTTCCGGTTTTCTACTGTTTTTGATTTCTTGGTTGCATAACCCATTTCCACTGCAGTGTCAAGCACTAACTGCCGCAAATCCTCACTGATGTCGCTGGCGCCGTTGAGCCCTTTTGAGACGGTGCTGAT
>JAGAIK010000599.1 GCA_017626625.1 Roseburia sp. | reverse complement strand
TACAAAATCCTCAAATTTCCTGATGTCCGGCATTCACAGACAGACATTTTCTACCGGGGCAGGCAGCCTTAAAAATATTTATGACTGCCCCACAAATTATTCTTTTTCAGTTCCAGATATTCGTTGTACGCTTTTTCCAAAATCTGTTTTTCATTTGGAAACTTCAGCAAATGGTATGCCTCATGAAATTTGTAATACCCGGAGTCCATAAAATATTCTTCACGCTGTGGCTTGCTGTAATAACTGTCTCCCATCATCAGATACCAGTGGACTTCCTTCTCCACGGTATCTTCCGGTACGGTAAAGGAATACTGGCTTTTTCCTACGTATTTAATAATATTTGCCTGTGCTCCCGTCTCTTCTAACACTTCCCGAAGCGCTGTATCCTGAAACTCTTCGCCCCGCTCTACAGTCCCTTTCGGCAGTACCCAGCCCTCGTACTTGTTTTTATAATTTTTGTACAAAAGCAATATTTTACCACGAAATATTACCACACCACCACAGCTCGTTGCTTCTATCATTGCAATACCTCCTGATGTGGTTACCCATAATTAGATTTAGTATAATACTTTTTGTGGTTTCATGCAAGAAGCTTACTGGTAATTCTCGTAATAGGAATCAAAAATTTCTTTTGCAATGGGAACTGCATACTCACTTCCGATTCCGGAATCCTCCACCAACACTGCCACTGCAATATCTTCCTTCCCCTCCTGGTGAGCATACCCCACAAACCAGGAGTGCGCAGAATTAGAACCTGTGGAAAATTCCGCCGAACCGGTTTTTCCGGATGCCTCATAATTCTGTCCCTTTAATTTCTGTCCCGTACCGCTCTCCACCACGGCAGACATATAATCCTGCAAAATAGCGGCATTTTCGGAAGAAACCAGACGTCCGTACTCTTCCGGCTCCGTCGTCTCCTGCACCGCTCCGTCATAGCTTTCCGTATGGTCGATGACATAAGGCTGCATTAACACGCCGTCGTTGGCAATGGCGCTCACCAGCAGTGCCATATGGAAAGGTGTCACCAGCGTTTTTCCCTGTCCGAACGCAGTACTCATAATGGATGCGTCCCCGTCGGTGCTCTGTAAAACAAAACTGCTCTTTGAGGATTCGAAGTCGGTGGGCAGGCTGGTATTAAACAGCAGACTGTCACAAAGCTCACCGAATTTGTCAATATCCAGTTCCAGCCCCATGGCGGAATACGCCGCATTGCAGGAATTGGCAAATGCCTGCTTCAGGGTCTGTGTCCCATGACTTTTATTGTTATAACAGTGTATCGTATGGTTTCCCACCGTATAACTGCCGTTGCAGGTGTAGCTGTACCCGCTGTCATCGCCATGCTCTGACAAATATTCCAGGGTTGTCACAATCTTAAAGGTAGAGCCCGGCGGATAAAGTCCCTGGGTGGCACGGTTTAGAAGCGCCGCGTCGGTGTTCCCCTCGGCAGTGAGGGTGTCCCAGTCCTCCGCTAACGTGTTGGGGTCAAAATCCGGTTTTGATACCATGGCAAGAATTTTTCCGGTGGCAGGTTCTAACACAACCACTGCACCGTCGTAAGAACCGAGGGCGTCATAAGCCCGAAGCTGCAGTTCATAATTTAAGGTTGTAATGACGTTATCTCCCATGCTTTTCTCGCCCTGTATCTCGTTGCCCGCCTTTTCTAAGAAAAAGGTACTTGAACGGAGCAAATCGAAATTCGCCTGGGATTCGATTCCTGTTTTTCCATGAGTAGAATAACCAACCACATGGGCAAATATACTGCCATAGGGATATCTTCTGGTATCATTTCCCTCACTGTCGGTAATGGTTTCTGCCAAAACCTCTCCACTGGAAGCTAATATCTGTCCCCGCACTACTTCCTGCTCAAAATTTTCCTGCCTGGTATTGTAAGGATTGTCGATAAAATCCTCACTTTTTACAAACTGAAAATAGGAAAAATACCCCATCAGACAGACAAACAAAGCCAGAAAGGAATAGGTAATCACCGCAAACTCCCTGTTCTTAGAAGGTGCTTTTTTCTTTTTTGTTTTAGGAGAAGTCTTCGATTTCTTCGTCAAACTTTGTTGTTCTTCTCCTGGTGTTTTGTTTTCCATTCGTCTCTCCTTCATCCTGTCTTAAAATATAAAGCCCCTGAATCACCGCAAATAAAATCATGGTGCTGACTAAAGAGCTTCCTCCGTAGCTCACTAACGGCAGCGTCACTCCCGTGGAGGGAATAAATTTTGTCACACCGCCAATGGTTAAAAATACCTGAAAAGCGTAAACCGTCCCCAGTCCAAGCGCCACCAGCTTATAAAACTGGTCTTTCATCTGCATGGCAATATTTAAAAACATCAAAAAGCAACTGACACAGACCATAATCAGACACAAGGCAAAGATACCTCCCATTTCCTCGGAAATGGCGGAAAAGATAAAATCCTGCTCCACCACCGGGATTTTGTTCGGCGAGCCCTGATAAAGCCCTGTTCCGAACCAGCCGCCCGTTCCGATGGCAAACAGGGACTGACAAATCTGATACCCCTCATTGTCAATCACACTCAAAGGGTCTGACCAGGCAAGCACACGCACACGCACATGGGAAAAGAGCTGGTATGCCACCACCGCCGCAATGCAGCCCACCAGGATTCCTCCTGCAAAATAAAACAGCTTCCGGGTCGCCACATAAAGCATTACAAGATATGTAATGAAGAAAATCAGCGCCCCGCCCAAATCCCTGGACGCCACCAGAATCAATACATGGATTGCCGCCACCACGGTGGTAATACAGACCTGTTTGAATTCCGTGTTGTAATGCAGCATACATGCCACGAAAAAGACGAAAATCAGTTTCACAAACTCCGACGGCTGCAGCGTGACCGGACCTATGGTAATGGATATCTTTGCGCCGTAGCTGGTGTTGCCGAAAACCGTAACCACCGCTAAACCTGCAATTCCCACCACCGCATAAAGCCAGGTTAATTTCCGTAAAAACTTTGCTTTCCGAATCAACACCGGAACCACGAAAATGATGATGGCTGACACGATGGCAAAAATATACTGCCTTACGGCTTTTTCATAAGAAAGCCGGGTCAGCATGATAAATCCCACCACAAGCAGCATACACATATTGTTGGTGACCAGCCTTGAGGCATTGGGATACAATAGCTGATAATTTCCCAGAAGCACCGTAATCAGCACCACTTCCAGGAAATATAGAATCACGATTTGAATTCCATCCGTCACTGCATAGATAGAAAGATAGCCGTCTAAATGTATC
>JAGAIK010000598.1 GCA_017626625.1 Roseburia sp. | reverse complement strand
AGGCGCATCAAATCGTCCTCTAAGGAAATGAAGAACTGGGACTCACCCGGATCTCCCTGACGCCCGGAACGTCCACGCAGCTGGTTGTCAATACGTCTCGACTCATGACGCTCCGTACCGATAATCTTTAAGCCGCCTGCCGCCTTCGCCTCGTCATCTAATTTGATGTCCGTACCACGTCCCGCCATGTTGGTGGCAATGGTTACGGCGCCGTGAACTCCGGCTCCCGCCACGATTTCCGCCTCCATCTCATGAAATTTGGCATTCAGTACGGTATGGGGAATGCCCTCTCTCTTTAACATGGCGCTGATGGTTTCGGAAATATCAATGGTAATGGTACCCACAAGCACCGGCTGCCCCTTGGCATGTGCCGCTTTGACTTCTTCCACCACTGCATGGTATTTTCCCTTTTTGGTCTTATAAACCGCATCCTGTTTATCCACACGCTGCACCGGTTTATTGGTGGGAATCTCGATAACGTCCATGCCGTAAATGTCACGGAACTCCTTTTCCTCCGTCAACGCCGTACCTGTCATTCCGGCTTTCTTCTCAAATTTATTAAAGAAATTCTGGAAGGTAATGGTGGCAAGGGTCTTGCTCTCCCTCTTTACCTTTACATGCTCCTTTGCCTCGATTGCCTGATGCAGTCCGTCGGAATAACGGCGTCCCGGCATGATACGTCCGGTAAATTCATCTACAATCATAACCTGGTCATCCTGCACCACGTAATCCTGGTCGCGGAACATCAGGTTGTGGGCCCGCAGCGCCAGAATGATATTATGCTGAATTTCCAGGTTCTCTGCGTCCGCAAGGTTCTCAATTTTGAAGAACTGCTCTACCTTTTTCACACCTTCCTGGGTAAGGCTGACCACTTTATCCTTTTCATTCACCAGAAAATCCCCGGTTTCTTCCTGTTCCACACCCATGATGGCATCCATCTTGGAGTATTCCGGCACGTCCTCGCCACGCTTCATCTGCCTTGCCAAAATATCACAGGCTTCGTATAAACGGGTGGATTTGCCGCTCTGTCCGGAAATGATAAGAGGGGTTCTCGCCTCGTCGATTAATACGGAGTCCACCTCATCAATGATGGCATAATGCAGACCTCTCTGTACCAACTGCTCTTTATAAATAACCATATTATCCCTTAAGTAGTCAAATCCCAATTCATTGTTAGTGACATAAGTAATGTCGCAGTTATAGGCGTCGCGGCGTTCATCATTGTTCATGGAATTTAATACCACGCCGACTTTTAAGCCTAAAAACTCATGTACCTTTCCCATCCACTCCGCATCTCGTTTTGCCAGATAGTCGTTGACGGTAACGATACAGACGCCTTTTCCCTCCAGCGCATTTAAGTATGCAGGCAGCGTGGAAACTAAGGTTTTACCTTCACCTGTTCTCATCTCAGCGATACGTCCCTGATGTAAAATAATACCGCCGATAATCTGTACCCGGTAATGCTCCATGCCAAGCACACGCTTCGCCGCCTCACGGACAGTGGCGTACGCTTCCGGCAGAAGGTCATCTAAGGTCTCCCCTTTTTCAAAACGCTCTTTATATTCTTTGGTCTTGTTTCTTAATTCTTCATCGGAAAGCGCTCCCATAGCGTCCTTATAGGATTCTACTTTATCAACGATGGGATAAATTCTTTTTAACTCCCTCTCGCTGTGGGTTCCGAAGATTTTGGTTATTGCACTCATAAAAACTCCTATTCCTGTCCTCATTTCAAATAGACACCTGCGGGTCTATTCCCGCACAATATGGACATTGTAACACTTTTCACGCTTTACCACAACAAAAATAGTCGTAAATGATTTGTGAATTTTTTATTAACTATGTTAAGGAACTGTCTATGCCTGCAGAATGTCCTGATAAAAATACTTGAAAATCCCTTTCCCTGTGTATATACTCATATCATAGCTTATACTTTATCTTTCATTCATAAAGTATGTTCTGCTCTTGCAAAACCCGGCATGGCAGATACAGCGGCTGCACATTTTTTATTTTTCAGGAGGAATACGTATGGTTTACACATATAAAACAAAAGGAACCTGCTCCACAAAAATCGAGCTGGAGTTAGAGGGCAACATCGTTCACAATGTAAAATTCACCGGAGGCTGCAACGGCAACCTGCAGGCAATTCCGAAGCTGGTAGAGGGTCTGACGGTAGAGCAGGTGGAGGAAAAAATCGGCGGTATTCACTGCGGTATGCGCTCCACCTCCTGCGGCGACCAGCTCGCCCGTGCCTGCCGGGAGGCTTATGAGGCATCCAGGAATCAATAACATCTCTTCTCGGCGAACTTTCCATTACCGAAAAGAAAGCCCCGAAAACAAAAAACCTGACATTCCGCTAAGTACACTGTCACTTTCACAGGCGGCAGTCTCCTGTCTGCGGTTCTGTCAGGTTTTTTATTTTTTGAGGAAGAATACTGCTTTTGCATTTTCCGGGAATAGCTTCGTTTCACTTAAGCGGCGTACTTTGATGCCCTAGTGAAACCTCATGCCCTTTACACCGGATTTTGCAGAATAGGCTGTATCTGTTTCCCCTCCATGGCAAATTCAATGGTTTCCGGCAGCAGCTCCATTTTCGCTATCATGGAATTTGGCTTGCTCTTGTGGTTATCCTGCCCGAAAGGTACAAAATAAATCTGCTTCATATTCATAAGCATTCCGATATTCTTAAAATTTGCCCCTAAAGCGTCATTGGTGGAAACGGCAATCACTAACGGCTTTCCGTTTCGCATATGCGCCTTTGTCGCCATCAGCACCGGGGTATCTGTAATGCCGTTGCAGAGCTTTGCGGCTGTATTTCCGGTACAGGGGGCAATCACCATGATATCAAGGAAATTATTCGGTCCGATGGGCTCCGCCGCCGGAATGGTGCGGATTCCCTCATTTCCCGTGATTTCACAGATTCCCTCCACGTACTCTTTTGCACTGCCAAACCTGGTATCGCAGGTCTGTGCCTGAAAGGAAAATATCGGTATCACATTTGCCCCCATATCACAAAGGCGCTGTACTTCCTTTCTCGCCTTTGCAAAGGTACAAAAAGACCCGGTAATTCCAAAACCGATATTATATTTTGAAAAATCCATTTCCTATTCCTTTTTGCCTTTCCTAAAATCTCATTTTTTCTTTTCTTAAAGAACAGACGCAGCGTTTTTATCCGAAGCCTCTGCCTTTGCCGCAAACCGCTCTAAAGAACGTTCCAAAATATAGGCGCTTTCCTTTGGCGCATATTTTCCCGGAATGCCAAGCACGTGGTCGGCACGGATTCCAAATTCCCTGGCACAGGCAAAATCCGTCCCCCCTGCCCCCGAGGCAATGTCCACAATATAAGCGTCCCTCGGCAGTTCCCGGATAATGGTACGGGTCACCACAGGCGCCGGAACAGTGTTGACTAACATTGCCGCTCCCATCGCCTCTTCCGGTCCGAAAGCAAAATCAGCCGCATAAAATCCGTCCTGCTTCGCCTGCTTGCGCACCTCCCGGCGTCTCGCCAGCACCGTCACCCGTGCGCCAAGCGCCTTTAACCGCCGGGCAACGGCTTTTCCGCAGAATCCGTATCCCGTCACAATAATCTTGGCTTCATCAATATTGTAGGGGCTGTTATTTACCAGCTCCGCAATGGTTCCCTCCGCCGTCGCCACCGCATTCTCTTCGGTCACTATGGAATCCTCCATAAAATCCAGATAACGGATATCCCTTCCGCTCAAAAGTGCAGTCTGCTCCTTAGAGAAGCACCCTCCGGCAACTAAGGTTTCTTTTACCAGATTTTTATTTAAAATATCATTTAATTTATTTGTTTCCGGCACTTTTGATACCGGTATCGGAAGTATCAGCATATCTGCCT
>JAGAIK010000597.1 GCA_017626625.1 Roseburia sp. | reverse complement strand
GGCGGTGACGACACGGTCAATGAGGTGATAAACGGCATTACGAATTTTGAAAGAGTGAGGCTGGGGGTGATTCCTGCGGGTTCAGGAAATGATTTTATACGTGGTCTGGGGGCTAGGGGCAGCGAAGAGGAAATGTTATACGGTATTTTAAAGGGGATGAAAAAACCAAAGGAGGAGGTGCCCCGGATTGACCTTGGGAAGGTGCGGTGGGAAGGCGGAGAGGCGCCGCGGCTCTTTGCCATCAGCGCAGGGGTGGGATTGGATGCCCTTGTTTGCAAGAAGGCGTTAAAGTCCAGGCTGAAGGACCTGCTGAATGTGCTTCATCTAGGAAATCTTACCTATCTGTTTTTGACGGTGGAATCCCTGTTTACGATGAAAACTACCACAGCGGCTGTCCGTTTTGATAAGAAGGAAATGTGCCGGCGCAAAAAGCTGATATTTGCCGCAGCTATGAATTTTCCTGCGGAGGGAGGGGGAGTACCCATGGTGCCGGATGCTTCCTCCCGTGACGGAAAGCTTTCGGTCTGCCAGGCATTCGGAATCCCGAAATGGGTTACCTTTTTCTGCCTGCCGCTTTTAGTGGCAGGAAAGCATCTGGGAATCAGGGGCTTTGATGTGGCGGAGGCGGCGGAATGTGAAATCTCCTTAGAGGAACCCCAAGTGCTCCACGCAGACGGGGAGTACTGCGGTGATGTGACGAAGGTGCAGTTTCAGTGCCTTCCGAAAAAACTCAGGATACTGAATGAGATAAAAAAATAAGACATAAATAAAGTGCCCTTTTCATAGATTAAAATAAGCTATGGAAGGGGTACTTTTATGGATATCAGCACAAAGAAGGAATTTGACTTATACAAAGATATTAAAAACAGGACGGGCGGAGAACTCTATTTAGGGGTGGTAGGTCCGGTGCGCACCGGAAAATCCACGTTTATCAAGCGTTTTATGGATTTGATGGTGCTTCCCTATATGGAGGACGAACATGCAAAGGAGCGCACCTTAGATGAACTCCCGCAGTCTGCGGCGGGAAAAACCATCATGACCACCGAGCCGAAATTTATTCCCCAGGAGGCGGCGGAAATTGTGATGCCGGAGGAGGGGAACGGCGGGGAGGCGGTGCGGTTTAAGGTGCGCCTCATTGACTGCGTGGGCTTTATGGTGGAGGGAGCCTCCGGACATATGGAGGGCTCGGAGAAACGGATGGTAAAAACCCCATGGTTTGACCGTGAGATTCCCTTTGTGGAGGCGGCGTCTATCGGAACGGAAAAGGTTATCCGTGACCATGCCACCGTAGGGATTGTGGTGACCACTGACGGAAGCATCGGGGAGTTAGAGCGGGAAAATTACATAGAGGCGGAAGAAAAGACGGCGGAAGAATTAAATACCATTGGAAAGCCCTATATCATGTTGTTAAATTCGAAAAAGCCCTACAGCGACGAGACAGTGAAATTAGCGGAGGAGCTGGGAGGAAAATATAAGGCGGCAGTGCTTCCGGTGAACTGCGAACAGCTCCGGAAAGAGGATGTGTACCGGATTTTAGAGAGCATTCTCTATGAGTTTCCGGTGGCGAGGGTGGAGTTTTTTATCCCGAAGTGGGCGGAAATGTTAGCGGCGGACCATCCCATGAAGGCGGAGATTATAAAGACTGCTTCCGATATTTTAGGGCAGATGCAGAAGACAAAAGATGTCTACCAGTTAGATATGACGCCGGAGCAGTATGTTTCCAAAATCAAAATGGAAGAGTTAGACCCTGCCGCAGGCTGTGTAAAAATCCGCATGGATATGGGGGAAAAATACTATTACGAAAATATGAGCGAGCTGACCGGAGTACCTAT
>JAGAIK010000596.1 GCA_017626625.1 Roseburia sp. | reverse complement strand
TCTGCACCTTCACCGGGGAAATGATGGCAAAGGCAATCAAAATCTGCTGTGCCGTCAGTTTCACCGCATCCTCCACCTGATAGATGGACACATAGAGATTTTTTAACAGTAAAAGCAGCAGAGAAAGTACTGCCGAACAGCACAAACCGTAACACATTAACTTTTTCGCTTTCCGGTACGCCTGTTCCTCCTCCTGTTTCCCCAGCTCTTTTCCAATGATAATACCTGCCGCCTGGGAAATTCCGCTGAGTGCACCAATCATCAACCCCTGTATCGGATTAATCAGCGTCATGGCAGCACAATCCGCCGTACCCATCCTTCCGTAAATGGCGGCATAGACATTTTCTCCAATGCTCCACAGCAATTCATTTAACAGCAGCGGCAGCAGCATGGCAAGATACTGCTGTTTTCCCGCCGCTCCCAAACGCAGGCTGAAGGGAAGCCGTTTTCCCTGATTTCGGGAATACTTCAGATACAGGAGCAATATTACGATAAAATTGGCTGCCTGGGAAAGAATGGTTGCCACCGCCGCACCATTTACCCCCAGGGGCGACACACCGCATTTTCCAAAAATAAGGATATAATTCAACCCGGTGTTTAACATCACCGCAGCAAAGCTGGCATACATCGGCAGCGAAGCTTTTCCCATACAGCGGAGCACCGTGGACAGCAGGCTTGCACCTACAATCGGGAAATAGCTTGCTGCCACAATCCGCATATACCCCACCGCCACCGCCTTCGTTTCCGGGTCTTTGGTGTAAATATCCAGAATCTGTCCCGGAAATGCCAGGCAGATTACAGTAAACACTGCCGCTACCGCCAGCGCCACAACTAAATTCACATAAAAGCTGCGCCCCACTTCCTTCTCTTCCTTTTTGCCCATGTACTGGGCAATCATAATGCCTGCCACCGACGCAACGGCAGTGGTCAGCACATTAAAAATGGAAGTGAATTTTCCCGCCAGCCCGATGGCTGCAATGCTGACGCTCCCTAACTGCCCAATCATTATCTGGTCCACCATGCTGAAGGAGGATTGCAGCATCACCTGCAATGCCACCGGAATGGCAATTTTCCCTGTCTCCGCTAAAAAACTGTTTTCTTTTTCCATGGTCATATATCTCCTGCTATTTTTTATGTTTCTCTGCATAGTCTATCAATTCCGAGGTTTTTGACCAGTAGCGGATGCCCCAGTTCTCAAAACTCCACTCTTCCATGTAGTCATTGCACTCATAGTCAATGTAGTAGAGCTTTTCTTCCTGCACCACAAAATTGGTGGGAAAATAATCAATATTCAGCCCCTGTTTTTTCACTGCCTCCGCCATCGCTTTTCCCTGCCGGAGATAGTGCTCTTTCATACCGCCCTCTAAAATCAAATCATAAACGGTAGGGCCTTCGATGTACTCCTTTAAAATCCGCTCTTTCCCCTCGTCCACCGTAAACAGCTTCGGCAGCAAAATGCCTGTCTTACAAAGCCTTTCATAGTCCCGCATTTCGGCTTCGAGCTTATTTCCAAACTGGTAATAATCGCATGGCTCATGGTGAATCTGTTTTAACACAAATCTCTCTTTTCCATGGCTTACCAGATAGGAATAGCCCCCTTTTCCATGTCCTAATAGTTTGATTACCTCATAATCTGTTTCCTTTACCTTCATTTCTGCCTCCTTTCCTTGCATTATACGCTTTGGTTTTATATAATTCTTGTAGAATCGTTTTCTCTTTTTAACACAATCCTCTCTTTTTAAGGGAATCGGTTCCTGTATCCAAAAGAAATATTTTTCACAGAAAGATACACGCTATACAAAAAACATCCGTTTTGGCACAAACATGAGGTGAACCATGAAACAGGAATTTTTACATGAAACAAAAACCCACGGTATGCTTACTTTTCCCTACACTGCCTACAACGGAAATCTGCCAAAATATCTCCCCTCCGTGCCGCTGCACTGGCATGATGAGATGGAATTTATCTATGTGACCGGAGGCGGGGGCGTTGTCACGGTTTCTTCTGTGGCATACGACGTGAAGCCCGGCGACATTCTGGTGGTGCTGCCCCAGATGGTGCACTCCATTGAACGCTATCCGGAACAGCAGTTAGAATATTTCAATATCCTGTTCCGTTTTTCTCTGCTGAACGCTTCGGAAAATGATGTCTGCTATGAAAAATATTTTAAACCGCTTTACGACCACACAAAGTCTGTCCCTGTTTATCTTGGGGCAGGAACAGAACTCAACGGGCAGATACGGCCTTACATTTCCTATCTTACGGAAACTAGGGAAGGGCGGGATGTGGAGGATGAACTTATGGTAAAATCCAGTCTTTTTGCCGTGATTTCCTACTTAAACCGCCGCAGCTTTCCGGTCAGCAATTCGGAGCTTACGCTGCAAAATACTTATGACAAATTAAAAAAAGTGCTCCTGTATATTCAGGAACACTATGAGACGGATATTTCTGTTTCCGCTGCGGCGGATATGTGCGGATTTTCTTCCAGCTACTTTATGAAGTTGTTTAAGGAACTGACGGGAAAGAGCTTTTCCCAATATCTGAAAAATTACCGGTTGGAAATGGCGGCAAGGCAGCTTGCTGACGGGGGAGAAAAGGTTATCCGTATTGCGGCGGATACGGGGTTTCGGAATCTGTCCTATTTTACCAGGGCGTTTACGGATAAGTATGGGGTTACTCCTTCGGTGTACCGGAACTTATATCATTAATGAATTTTCCAGCAAATCCTCCATACGGCAGCCGAGAGGCCTTGATAACGCTGCCAAAGTAGATGCTGCCGCCTTATTAATATCCTTAGCCCGTATTTCATACTGCTGCAGTGTCCGCAGATTGATGCCGGCGCACTCGGCTAATTCCCGTTGGGAATATCCGGCAGCTTTTCTCAAAGTCTGCAGCTTCGTAGCATATTGTTTCAATCGTACAAGCTGCTTTACCGTATCTACAAATTTGTCTTCCGACGCTTCGTGAAGTGTCGGATATAACCTCTCAATTTCCGCCAGAGAAATTGTTTTATGAATCTCCTTAAAGGTCTGACCTGTCACCCACTGATAGTAAGCCAGAACCCAGCCACACCAGTACGCAGTTGAACATTCATAATCGATTCTTGCCATAGGAAACTCCATCTCCATACCACTTTTTTCTAATACCAGCATTGCCAGTTCCGTTCCGGATAGTCCGCTGACGAACTTAGGCGTACCTTTTCCAAACTGCTCTGCCAATCCGCTGGTAATAAACAGTGCAAAAAAATCATCCATATTCATTGCAAGTCTTTCTGCCGCATAATCTAACATCTCTGCCATGTTACGCATAGCGTCATTCAAATACATTTCATTATAGGCGTAAATCATGAATTGACACCTCCCCCCGAAGCAAATCACGAATATAAATTCCCTCCATATCCTCCCTCTCCAATTCTTTGAAAAAGGCGTTTCTTGCCTCTTCATCTCTGTTTTTTCGCTTTACATAATATTCTGCCGAATCCGCAATGTGATATTCCAAAAATTCAATTTTCGAAAACACTCTGCTGCTTTTTAATACAATCTGCTCCCCTAATTTTCCCAGACGCATCGCATAGGATAGCTGCTCTAATGAAATCTCATTATTAACGAATGCTCTTGCAAAGGAAAAATAGGAATCATCTGCCCGATACCCTATTATCACATCATAATCGCTGATATCCAATAAAAAATGTTTCCGCAGCCATTCCACACCACCCAGACAATTCTTTCGTTTTCATCCATGTTCCTAACCCCACATACTCATATTTTTTCATCTAATTTCTTCCCATATAGCACATAAACATATGAGGAAATAGATGCCGCATAACATTCTTGTTCAAATCCAAGTTTTTCAAAAAGCTTCACACTTTTGAAATTTTCTTTTTCAATTAATCCAACAATATCCATTGATGAATACTTGTCATTAATCTTTCTAATAACTTCTTTCAATATTTCAAATGCAAATCCGTTTTTGTGGTATTGATAGGAAATTGTAATCCCTAAAGTAATACAATTATCTTCTTCATTATGAAAATAAGCTAATTCTCCGACTAATACATCATCAGCCTCTAAACAGATTGCAAAGTGTTGTTCCTCTTTCGTAGACAGGAAGCTATCCTCCCGGAATTTTAGGATAAATAATTTAATGTCACCCCTTGAAAAATCATCCCATCGTTGATATTTGTAACATTCTTCATTATTACGATATTCATATATATAATCCGTATCTGATAACTCTAAATTTCTAAGGTATAACCTATCCGTTTTTAATATTTTCATAAATAAAATCCCCTCCTACAATTCTAAATTGATATTATAAATTATATCCTAGTCACCTTTCTACCACAATACTCTCTCTTGGCACTATTCCATACACCTTATAGCCAATTTCCTACATTCTCGTGACAAAATTTTCCGCACAAAAAGTGCCCTATATCAGCCACTTAAACCGACATAGCGCACTCAATTCTTATTTCATCTATGAATTTTTCAATTTCACACCAAAATTTAAACTATCTCCCCTAATTCTCATTCATCTTCGCCGCCTGGTCGCGCTCACGGAACAAAGACCTCATAGTTTATAGGCTCCGAGCAATGACCTCTTTTGCCTAAGCAGGCTCGAAACGTGTGCCTCCATAGAACCCCAGCACGCCAGTACTTAATTACAAAAGCAAATTCCAATGTATGACTAAAGCCAGACTACACATTTTATACATTAGCTAACAGTTTTTTGTCAAAGGTAAGAATATCATACTTTTTCACACATTTATAAGCATATAAAATACAGTCCACAAAATCTAAATTCTGCTCTGCATAAGTTTCTATTCCAAGCATCAAAACCTCTCGTTCCTCCACCTGCACCTCGGAAAGAAATCCCAAAACTGACTCTTTGATTTCCTCCCTGCCGATAGAGTACACTCGTTTCAGGACATAAATGACTTCTGCAACAACCTCAATCGTAACTAATGCTGTATGGCTCTTGATAACCCTCTCAGCTTCCGAAGCCATTTCCTCATGGTCATTCAGCAAATACCTCAAAATAACATTTGCATCAAGCATTACCATATTTCTCACCTGCCGCTTTCTCCCAAGCTGTTCCTTCCTCCTCCCATAAGGCTGTATTAGCATACTTTGCCAACGAACCTCTGGCAGAGGTATTGCTCTTCTTCGGTGTTTCCTCTATAAACTCATCTAAAATCGTAATTATCAATTTCTTACACTTCATTCATCTTCGCTAACTTCGCCGCCTGGTCTGCCGCAATACAGGCATCAATAATCTCCTGAATATCCCCATTCATCACCTTATCTAATTTATACAGCGTAAGGTTAATCCTGTGGTCCGTCACCCGGCCCTGGGGAAAATTATACGTCCTGATTTTCTCCGAACGGTCTCCCGTCCCCACCTGGCTCTTCCGCAGCTCCGCCTCCGCATCATGAGCCTTCTGCTGCTCTAAATCATACAGCTTGGTACGAAGCAGCGCAAACGCCTTCGCCTTGTTCTGAATCTGGGATTTCTCCGTCTGGCTGTAAATCACAATCCCCGTAGGAATATGGGTCAGCCGGACCGCAGAGTCGGTGGTGTTGACACACTGCCCGCCTGCCCCCGAGGAACGGCAGACATCAATGCGGATATCCTTCTCATCAATCTGCACATCTACTTCCTCCGCCTCAGGCATCACAGCCACGGTGATGGTAGAAGTATGAATACGTCCGCCGGACTCCGTTTCCGGCACACGCTGTACACGGTGCACACCGGATTCATACTTCATCACGGAATAAGCACCTGCGCCGCTTAACATAAAGGTAACGCTCTTCATACCGCCGATTCCCGTCTCGTCCGCCTCCATAATCTCTGTTTTCCAGTGCTTTTCCTCCGCATAATGCTGATACATACGGTAAATTTCCGCAGCAAACAGCGCCGCCTCGTCTCCGCCTGCACCTGCACGGATTTCCACAATAAC
>JAGAIK010000052.1 GCA_017626625.1 Roseburia sp. | reverse complement strand
CGATAGACCCCCGGATTTCCACCATAGTGCCCTTTAAGGAATCCGTCTTTTCCTCAAACTCATTCATAACGCTTTCAATATAGGACGCCTTCGCCTTATATTCACTTCCGGATTCCACAAAGGCTTCAAACTCCGGTAAAATAGAGTCATTCATATATTTTACCAGACCGTTGGCATTGTCTGCAAGATTATGTACCGCCTGGGTTACCACGCTGTTAATCTGCTGGATGCGGTTTGCCGCCTCCTGGCTGGCGGAAGCTAACTGACTGATTTCCGTTGCCACAACAGCAAAGCCTTTTCCTGCTTCTCCGGCTCTTGCCGCCTCAATGGAAGCGTTTAACGCCAGCAGGTTCGTCTGGCTTGCGATATTTAAAATATCATCGGTTAAGCTGTTGACCTGATTTACACTGTTGCTGTCCTCGATTGCCTTGTTCAGCACTGTAAGGATTTCATTTACCTTCGTTCCGGTGGACTCCATGTTAGAACGCGCCGCTGCTTCCATAGCGTCTGCGTGCTCCTTCATCTCTTTCGTATAGTTGTTAATTTCGCTGGTTCTCTCCGCAATGAGATTTACCTCTCCCGCCACGGATTCCGTGTTAGAGTTAATCAGGGCTGCATTATCAGACATTTCCTGCATGGTAGCGGAAAGCTCCTCCGTTAGGGCAGACACATCTGATACACTGTTGTTGGAAGTCATGACGTTATCCCGCACCTCGTTGACCACTTTTTCCATTTTGCTGGAATTGTCAATGATAATTTTCAGGATATTCTGCAGTTTTCCCATGAATATATTGATACCGTTGCCAACCGCCGCTATCTCCCGGTTAGAAAGAATGCTGATACGTCTTGTCAAATCTCCCTCACGTTTATCAATATCATCAATAATTCCGGTGATTTCCTTCTGTGTCTTAGAAAGAGGCGCAATCACCAGTTTCAATACAGTAAATACCGCTACTGCCAGTGAAATTATGCTGATAACAATCGTAACCACACTTATCATCAGAGAGGAATTGTATACGGATGACAGCTGCGTTTTTGCATTGTCTACGTCCGCATTCACCACCGTCTCTATTGCCACGATATTTTCTTCCATTCCATTGACATAATCGGAAATGGCTCCGTTTGCCAGGGCATAGGCTGCATCTTTGTTGCTGTTGGCGCTGTATGCCAGCACATTTGCCATTTCATACTTCAAGCCGTCAAAATTGGTAAGAATCGCTTCATAATTGCTGCGCAAATCGTCTGTCACATATGTTTCAAACTCTGTCAGACTTCCGTCTAACACATCCTGCTCCGCCCTGATGTCAGCCACCAGCTGTATCATGCTGTCCAAATCCGTTGCCACGATATGGGACAGCCCCATGACATGAATTGACTGCGTTTGCTCCTGAATCTCTCCCAACTGGGAAATACAGGTCATATGTCTGTCCGCAATCTCCGTTGCACTGTCATTGACGCTTCTGATATTATTCACTGCCAAAAAGCAGGAAACAATGGACACGATTCCCAGAATAAACACCGGAATCAGAATAATCATTTTTGTACTGACACGTCCCTGTTTTTTCATCTTTGCTATGTTCCTCCTTGTCTTTCTCTTACTGGGCGGCAGAAGCTGTAATGCCTTCTACTAAAATGTCCATAATTTCCTGTAAATCCTGGTTTGTGGGATTTCCCGCCGCCATGGTATCGCCAAAGGTGCTGCAGGGAGTCCAGTAAGTATTTCCCACCCTCTGAAGTTTTCCAAATTCAGACTGGGCAATGACCGCCTGAATCGCCGGAGACTGATTCACCGCATCCGAAGCCGCCGCATTAATATTGGAAGGTCCCTGCCCCCGCTCTTCAAAACGAAGGGTCTGGTTCTCCTCGTTCGTCAGCCAGTCCGCCAGCTTTGCCGCCCATTCCGGATATTTGGAATAAGCGTTGACGCCCATCATCTTATAGCCCTTGAAAGAAGACATCTGTACCTGCTGACCTGCTACCGTATAAGTCGGAAGCTTCACTGCTCCGTAATTATCTCCCCAAGCTTCCTGAACAGATACGGCGTTCCATACGCCGCTGATAGCTGCCGCCACTGTACCGTCTCCTATATTTGCAATAAAATCGCTGTCCGCCTGCGCCACAAACGCCGGGCTTGCGGTCATATTAAGAATCGCCTGTGCAATGTCAATGCCCTTGATGTCACCCTCTGTAGAGTTCCAGTTGCAGTAATTGGTCACGCCGTCATCGTTAATGCCAAACTCCAGCCCTGTGTTTCCGAAGAACGTATAGAGATACCAGCCGGAATTTAACTCCATAGAAAAGGTTTTTCCCGCCGCTTCTAATGCCGCTAACAAACCATCCATGGTCTGGACATCCTCCTCTGTAAGGACAGATTTGTCATAGTATAAAAAGTAACCGTTATCTGCCGTCATCGGATAGGCATATAAGGTATCATTAATGGTTGCCGCCTCCACGGAAGCCTCCAAATTCGCACTCTTTACCTCATCTGCATTTGGCACCGGATAAAGCGCACCTGCCGCCACCATAGCGGAAAGCTGGTCATCCGCAAAAGGAAAGATATCCGCTCCGTTATGGATATCTCCCAGCAAATCGTCCTTGGTTCTGGAGTCAGAACCCTCCGCCAATGTAATTTCAAACTCTGCCTGTCCTGCGTATTCCTCTTTAAAGCTATCTATCATCTTATTCAGAGTATCAAAGTTATCCGGCTCAGACCATACTGTCAGTTCCACTACTCCGTTGTCCGAATTGTCCTGGTCTCCTAAGTCCGCCGTTTCTGTAGAAGGCTCACTTCCCGGCACTACCGCTTCCATGTCATTGCTCTCGTTTCCGGCTGCTGCCTGCTGATTGCCGCAGCCAGTAAAAGCAGAGCAAAATACCGCTGTAAGAAGTATTTCTGCCACAATTCTCTTCTTCATTCTGAATCCCCCTTTGTCTCTTGTGACTATGTCGTTTTACCCATATTTTACAATATTTTTACATCAATTGCAATATTTATAGAAAAAATATAGAAAAATTACACAAAAAATACACAAAAAAGGTTATTATTAAATGAAAAAAGCACCATTTGCGTTTTTATTTCTTTATCACAATGCGTTTTGTCCTTGACCAGTCGGAATAAAGTTTCACGGATTTTCCTTTTTCCTTTACCGTCTGATAGGTACGGATTCTGACAAAGTATGTTTTCTTTGCTTTCAGCTTTTTAACCGTGGCAGATGTGGTTTTGTTTTTCTTCACGTTCACCGTCTTTACTGATTTTTTAAATTTTTTATCCGTAGCATACTGTATCTGATATCCGGCAGTCTGGTTCGTCTGCTTTTTCCATGATATCTGCATCGCCTTCGATTTCGATTTCACTTTGAACGCGGCAGTATTCTTCGGTATGATGGAAAACGTGGTTTTCAGCGTGCCCGTATAATTTCCCTTTAACTCGGCTTTTACCTCATATACTCCCACCTTTTTTCTGCCCTTTGCATAGGTGACTTTATAAGACGCCGGGTCTAAGATGTTTCCTGCACTATCCTTTACCTTAACGGCAGGTTTCTGTGCCTTTCCGTTGTATGTATAGCTTGTCTTTGCCAGCACAATCTCCTTCGGGCAGGCAATGGTTTCCGACTTTCCCTCCGCTCCGCAGACCGTGCACCTTTCCGTAATGCTGCCCTCTTTTTTCGGAGCCGCCTTCACCAGAGTCGTTTCATAAACATGTCCTTTCGCCGGAAGAACCTCCCCCTGCCTTACCACAGTTCCACAGGCAGAGCAAACCGTATCTCCCGTATAACCGTTTTCCGTACAACTTGCCTCTTTTACGTTTTGAATCACCGTATTCTCATGATTGCAGGACGGTGCGCCGTTCCATTGAAAATGAATTTTTGCCCCCCGCAGTCTGTGATTTCCGTCATGTATCACAATTTCATTCCACTGGCTTTCACTTCCACTGTAATACACCTCCGAAAGAGCATCACACCCCAAATACGCATCCTGTCCTATTTCCGTGACGCTGACGGGAATTGTAGTGTCCGTTAATTCCGCACAGCCGCTGAACATGGAATCTCCGATTCGCGACGTACCTTCCCCGATGCTGGTATGTTTCAGGCTGCTGCAGTTTCCAAAGGCACACTCTCCTATCTCTGCCGCACTTCCCGGAAGATTGATGCTTTCGAGACGGCTGCAATTATAGAACGCATAAACTCCTATCTTTGCCACCTTGCTGCCCAGCCTGATATCCGTCAGATTGCTGCATTCACGGAATGCCCAGCCGCCGATGTCCGTCACACTTTCCGGCAGTTGCATACTGCCAAGGCTTGTGCACCTATAAAACGCTCCGCCTTCAATGACTTCCGTTCCCTCGGAAAGAACCACCGCCGTTAAGCCGCTGCAATCTATAAATGCTGAATCTCCGATGACTTTTACACTGCCGGGAATACTTATCTCCGTAAGTCCCCTACAGCCGTTAAATGCCGCTGTCCCAATAGCGTTTACACTTTCCGGAATAGAGATTCCCGTCAGCTTCTCACAGCCCTGAAATGCAGAATCCCCAATACGCTCCACACCTGAGGGAACCGCAAATTCCGCCGTCTCCTTCTGCGCCGGGAACAGAAGAATTTCTGTCATATCCTTATTGTACAAAACGCCGTCGGAGGAAGAAAAATTTTTATTTTCCGCCGCAACACATATTTCTTTGAGGCAGCCGCACATAAGCGTTTCTTTTCCGATTTCCTCCACACTTTCGGAGATAGTAATTTTTTCCATTCTACAGTTTAAAAATGCACATTCTCCTATTTTTACCACGCCCGGCAGCACGGTAAAATCAACGATTTCCTTTGCCGAGGGAGCTCTGAGCAGCTCCTTTTGGTCCGCAGTATACAAGACGCCATCTTCGGAGGCATAGTTCAAATTCCCCTCTTCCACGTCTATCCTCTCAAGGAAACGGCAATACTGAAATACCGTATCGCCTATCTCGGTCACTGTTGCAGGAATGGAAATGCCCGTCAGACTGTCACAGCCATTAAAGACTCCATCTCTCATAGTCTCCACTCCCGTCGGAACTTCAAAATCTCCTATCTGCTTTCCCATGGGAATCCGGATGAATTCTTTCAGCCCTGCTGAATACAGAATACCGTCCTCCGAGACATAAGCTTCATTTTCTGCCGCAACGTTAATCGCCGTCAAACCAGAGCATTCCTCAAATACTCCTTCCCCGATACTGTCCACGTTTTTCGGAATCAGAATGTCCGACAGACTGCCGCACTCCCAGAATGCGTAATCCCCGATAGACGTCACGCTTTCCGGAATCGTAATGCTCTTTAAGCTGCTGCACCCCCGGAATAGCTGTTCCTCTATGCTGACGATTCCCTCCGGCAGAGTGATATTTTCCAGACTGCTGCATTCACCAAATGCCGAACCGCCGATACTTACAATGCCAGCCGGAAGAACCAGCTCACTTAAAGCAGCGCAGCCCTCAAAAGCACAATTCCCAATCGCAGTAACTCCATCCGGTATCTGTACCCTTTCGAGACTGCCGCATTCCCGGAATACCGCATAACCGATGGTCGTCACTCCCTCCGGAATGATGACCTCCGCCAGTCTGCTGCAGCAGGAAAACGTCTGACTGCCTATATTTTTCACGCCTGCCGGAATCGTAACGCGGGTCAGATTGTCCTGATAGGAAAATGCCCCGTCTCCCAGACAGGTTACATTTTTCCCATCAATCACGGCGGGAATTTCTATTTCCGTATCACTTCCCACATATCCGGTAATTTCCAACGTTCCATCCGCCAGCTCCTGATACCTGTAATCTGCAGCCGCCGTTTCTTTCCGTTCACCAGTCTCTTCCTCCAGAATTTCTTCTGTAGAAATCATCAAAAATTGCACCAAAGGATTATCTGCTGTCGTCTCTTCCTCCAGAATTTCTTCTGTAGAAATCATCTGGTTCTCTGCCACAGACATTTTTAAATCCCCCGCCGAAACAGGCACGTCTCCCACTGCCAGACACAACGCCAACCCCAATGCCAGCCATCTTTTTTTCATGTTCCCTCTTCTCCCCTCTGATTGTTTTTCTTTATTTTACAAAATTTTCAGATTTATGACAATATATCCATTTATTTATTCTTCCGCTCCCTCGGACAATCTGCGCATCCTCCACCAGAGCAGCCAATACATCCGCCATTTTTCTTCTTTTTCCCAAGGTACACCACTACCCCCAACAACCATACTCCTATGAATATCAAAATCAAAACATCCGCAATTCCCATTTTCCCTCCTGTCATAAAACCATATATGCACTTTTCCAGCATAAGTTTTCATCCGTCCCTTCCGACATCTAAATCCTATCAAGTTAAAAACAAGTGCCGGACTAAGCCGGCACTCCTGTCACAAATTTCACTTCTAAACTGGATTCGGGCGTCAAAAGAGGCTGTCGATAACCGATATTGGCAGATTGCACAAAGAAGGCTCTGTTTTTGTGACTATGGGAAGAGATTAGAGGTTCTTAGAAATCTGCCAGACTCCCAGTAACGCCCAGCCACGGACGGCTGGGCGAGGTACAATGGCGCCATGGAGGGCGCCCTTGTACCGTTTACGTCCCTTCGCCAACACCCTTGGCAGCAGATTTCTTAGAACCTCTTATCTCTGTACATCGGAACAAAAACAAAGCCTTCTTTGTGCAATCTGCCCCATAACCTTATCCGAGCCTCCTTTTGACACCCGAATCCGCCCAGACTCCCCTCAAACTCAGCCAACAACCACTTCCCCTCCCAAAATAACTTCCCGAACAGCCAAGTCCGATTTTGCCAATATCACACAATCCCCCTGCAACCCCGCCGCAATGCTGCCGCAAACGTGTTCTACCCCAATAGATTTCGCCGGATTATAAGTCGCACAGCGAACAGCCGCTTCCAGTGGAATCCCCATAGAAACAGCCATTTTCATACAATCCATCAGGTTGGTAGCCGAGCCTGCAATGGTTCCGTCCTCTAAAGTTGCCAGATTCCCCGTCACTTTAACGGGAAGTCCCCCCAGAGAGTAGTCCCCGTCCGGCATTCCCGCCGCCCTCATGCTGTCGCTGATTAAAACCATGCGCTCTTTTCCAAAAAGCTTAAACAGAACACGCACCGCAGAAGGTTCCACATGAATCCCGTCGCAAATCAGCTCCGGCAGTACATGCCCGGCATCAAAAGCCGCTCCAAACATCCCCGGAGCACGGTGGGAAAAGCCCGGCATGGCATTGAAAAAGTGGGTCACAT
>JAGAIK010000595.1 GCA_017626625.1 Roseburia sp. | reverse complement strand
CACCGTAACCTTTCCCGAATCCGGCGCAAGCCTGCCGTCAATGATTTTCATTAACGTGGTTTTTCCGCTGCCGTTCGGTCCGATAAAGCCGATACGGTCCTGCTTGAGAAAAATATAGGAAAAATCTTCTATCAGCTTTTTGCCGTCATAGCCTTTGCTGATATGTTCTAATTCAATGGTGGTTCTTCCCATTCTTGAGGTGACGGAGCTCATTTCCACTGCGCCGTCCGTCTCCGGGGCGGACTGGTTTTTTAATTCCTCATAGCGCTGTATCCGCCCCTTTTGTTTGGTGGTCCGCGCCCTTGCCCCGCGGCGAATCCACTCTAATTCCTTCCGCAGGATATTCTGCCGCTTCCGCTCGCTTGCCTGCTGCATTTCCTCCCGCTCCGCTTTCCGCTCTAAATAGCCGGAGTAATTGGTATCGTAGCTGTAAATATTTCCCTTGTCCACCTCCACAATCCGGTTGCAGACGCTGTCTAAAAAATATCTGTCATGGGTCACCATAATCAGGGAACCCCTCCATTTTTTCAGGAAATTTTCCAGCCAGTCCGCCATGGCGGAATCCAGGTGGTTGGTGGGCTCGTCTAACACCAGCACATCACAGGGCACAAGCACCGCTGCCACTAAGGCTAAACGTTTTCTCTGCCCGCCGGAAAGCTCCCCGGTTTTCTGCTCAAAGTCCATGATTCCAAGGCGGGTCATCATGGCTTTGGCATCGCTCTCTAAATTCCAGAGTTCCCCGGCGCCGCTGTATTCCTCTGCGCTTTTCAGCACACTTTCTAACACCGTCTTTTCCGAATCAAAAACGGGGCTCTGAGGCAGATAGCGCACCACAATATGGTTTCCCCTGGTGACGGTGCCTTCCTCCGGCTGCTCTAACCCCGCAATGATTTTCAGCAGCGTGGATTTTCCCGTCCCGTTGATACCGATGACGCCTACCTTTTCCCCCTCCTGCAGATAAAAGGAAGCCTTATGAAAAAGCTCCCTCTCCGTGTATGATTTTGTGATGTTTTCTACATTAATAATGTTCATAATAATAACCTTTCTGACATATTTTACGGAACAGTTCAGCCCTCCCTGTGCCTTGGAGATCGGGAGGGCTGAACTGTTCCTATTTACAGGCTTCTGCGGATAAACCGCAGACATTCCAGCTCCGGCATGGGTCTGCCGTAATAGTAGCCCTGTATGTAATCTACTCCCAGCCGCTCCATCTCGTCACGCTGCTCCCGGTTCTCCACGCCCTCCACAATCACAGGCAGTCCCAGTTGCTTCATGGTGCTGATTTCATTCTGCAATACAATCCTTGCGGACTTTTTCTCAAAATACGCCCAGAGAATTTCCTTGTCAATCTTGATTTTCTGGAACGGAAAACGGATGAGATAGGAGCAGTTGGCATTGCCGCTGCCGTAATCGTCTAACGCAAAGGTAATGCCGGATTTCCTCAATTCACGCATATGGCGCAGCATCAGCTCCGGCGCCCGGATTGCCGTCCCCTCCGTAATCTCAAGGGAAATCATGGCGGGCGGAATATGGAATTTTTCCAGTACCGGGAAAATCGTCTCTTTTAAATTCTGCCTGAGGCACTGCACCGCCGACACATTCACATGGATTGTTTCAATCCCTAAGGATTCGTTAGAAAGCACATGCTTCGATAAAAATTTGCAGCACTCCTCTAACACCTGCTCCCCAATCTGAATCACCGTACCGTTTTTTTCTGCTAAGGGAATAAATTCTTCCGGTGAAATATAGCCCAACTCTTCATCGTGGAGACGCACTAAGGCTTCTAAGGAAACAATCCGTTCCTCCGCTAACGAGTAAATGGGCTGGTAATACACTTCAAAGCCCTTTTCCCGGATTGCCCGCTCCACCGCCAGCTCCACCTTATTTCTGTGGCGGTATTTCTCTAAAAACCGGGCATCCGTTTCAAATACGGTCTGGCTGCCCGCACTTTTCGCCCGCTCTAAAAGGTATTCCCACATGCTCCGGTATTCGGAAATGGAAGAAAAATCCTGGGGATAATGCTGAATCACCATCGCCATATCCAGCACCACATTATTTTTCTGAATGTTCCAGCCCGCGGCAAAACGCTTCTGTATCTTTTCCTCCAACGCTTTTCTCTCTTTTTCCGAAGCCGTTAGAATCGTAAAGGTGTCCTCTGTGTTGTGGAACACATGGAATTTTCCGCAGGTTTTTACCAGATAAGTCCCCACGTCCGCCAGAATCTGATTCCCGTTCTCAAAGCCCAGCATACTGGTAATGTGGTGAAAATGGCGGATATAAACGGTGATGATGGCCTGTTTCTCCTTATGTTCAATCATGTTTTTCATCTGAATCAGAAATGCCTTTTCATTTCCCAGTCCCGTAACGGTATCTAACAGCTCGTCAGGATTTTGCATCGCCAGATACAGCATCAAAAGGATAACAACATTCGCCGTGCTTGTCAAAAGCAGTCCCCGCACCATATACTGTAAAACCACAGCGCTTACCGCTATTACACTGTAAATAAAAATAATGATTTTCACCCGGACATGGATCACCTTGCGGCGTATCAGCACCAGCACCAGATTCAGCAGAAAATAATAAGCGATATAAGCATAGCCGTACCATGCGCCAAATCCCTGACGATACTGCCCGTCCTCAAAATAATAGAAAAAGTGAAGCAGGGGCGTCAGCAGAACCATCGCCTCAAAAAATGCAAAGGGCAGTGTTCCTGCGGCTTTTAAGAGGAGATTTCCCCGTTTCTTAAATTCGCATATCACCACCACATAGCGAAAAATATAATAGGAGCAAAGCCCCTCCAACGCAAAAAAAGCAAACGCAAACAACTCATTCCAGAATTCCGGAATAAGTGCCGCATTTGCTATTCCAATACAGGATAAAATATTAAAAATACATTCTCCGATACAGACCAAAAGAAGCCCGAAAAACGTTTTTGTCTTATCGGTAGGAAACTGGCGGACAAAGAGAAAGTGCAACAGCACAATCGTCATCACCACCAGCGACGCTATCTCAAAATCGTAATTATAGTTCACCCGCCTGTTCCTCCTGCTCCCGTTCTTCCTGGGCTTCTTTCGCCTGTACAATCGCCTCGTTCAGTTGGAGCATTTTTGCATCCAGCATGGAGACGATTCCAGAGCATTCCCTTAAATCACGGCTGATGTATTCCGGCGCATTTCCCTCAAATTTGTAATAAATCTTGTGCTCTAAACTCGCCCAGAAATCCATCGCCATGGTCCGTATCTGTATCTCCACCTTGGTGTCAATCACACGGTCTGTCAGGAAAATCGGTACGGTCACCAGCATATGATAGCTCTTATAGCCGCTCTCCTTCGGGTGCTTGATATAGTCCTTGATGGAAAGCACCGTCAGGTCATTCTGCCTGCCTATCATCTCCGCCAGTTTATAAATATCCGAGGTAAAGGAACAGACAATCCGGATACCTGCAATGTCGTTCACATGGTCTACCATATTGTCAATGGTGGATTCGTAACCGCTGCGTTTTAGCTTTTTGACAATGCTCTCCGGTGTCTTAATTCTTGATTTAATATATTCGATTGGATTGTATTGGTGTACCTGCTGAAACTCATCATTCAAAATTTCAACTTTCGTCCGCACTTCTTTCAATGCTGAGTTATATAAAAATATGATTGTATTCCAACTGTCAACACCCTCACTGATTGCGTACGGTCTGTCCATACTATCCCTCCAAAACATCATATTTCAATATCAGTATAGCATATTTTCCTACGATATGGGGAATTATTTGAAATTTATTTCTCTTTCCTGCGATACACCTTAGAAAACAGAAACAGGATAAATACAGCGTCCACAAGAAGGGTCAGCGGTACGTCCTGCCAGCGGTACACATTTCCGCTGATATCGGTAGAACCTGTCAGCACTGCAATCATGTTGTTATTGATATAGTGCATGACCACCGGAACCCAGATATTTTCTGTTTTCAGATAACCGTATCCGAAGAAAATGGCAAAGCTGACACAGGTAATAATCTGTAACAGTACACTAATCACCCAGGTATCGGGGCTGTAATAGAAAATATTGATGGGCAGGTGCCACAATCCCCATGCCACGCCTAAAATCAGGACGCCGCCCTTTAAGCCGAACCGCTTCTGTAAAAGGGGCTGGAAGAAGTAACGCCAGCCGTATTCTTCTCCTAAAAATGCGGAGAATGACAGGAAGAAGCTAATTACCAGACTTAACAGCATGAAGTAAGTCATAGGGTCTGTCACAATTCCCACAAATACGGAAGTCTGTCCCTCCAAAATGCAGGAAAGCAGCAGACGCAGCATATAAAGGACAAAGAACAGCAGCATGTAAAACCAGGATTTTGCATTGGGTTTTCCGATGAAGCTAAGACCGTAACTGCGGCGTACTTCTTTTTTCTCTACACATAATAAGATGAGCAGTACGATACTGAATACGATTACCGGTATCTGGGAGAGAACCATCCAGTCGGGCTGGCTCCATATCATGCTGATTACGGCTGTTATCATCATGACTGCTGTGGCGGCAAGAAAGCCAAAATAAAATTTCTTTGGGAGAGTTTCTCCCTCTCTTTTGGTCAGAAGTCTTGCCAGAATCACGCCGGCTGCGGGATAGAACATCTGGGCTGTGGGAAATGCGGTTACGTCATTGCCGCGGTAGTAGCTGATGCCCATCAGGATTCCCATCAGGACGGGGAGGCCGAAGGCGGTTAGGGCAAAGATGATGAGTTGCTTTTTTTC
The DNA here is from genome assembly GCA_017626625.1 of Roseburia sp. Lineage (GTDB taxonomy): Bacteria > Bacillota > Clostridia > Lachnospirales > Lachnospiraceae > Roseburia. The sequence goes on along the minus strand of JAGAIK010000595.1, from coordinate 116 downwards.
TGTTTGATTCCATTTCATGGAAAACTCCTCCTTTTTTGACAAGTTTTAGTGTCATTGTGACAATTTTTCTTGTCATTTTGTTCTATAGGTATTATATAAATGACAAGGATGTTTGT
>JAGAIK010000594.1 GCA_017626625.1 Roseburia sp. | reverse complement strand
CATCCTTTCGTATAAATGCTTGCAGGGGAATTTAGTTCCCGATGGAGTGGTACACAGATACCAATATATGTGCATTATAGCACGTGCATGTACGAACAGGATGATTCTTTTTATTTGATTGCAGCCATCGGCTGCGGTATGTTATGATGGGACAGCAGAAGAAAGAGGAGGGAAATGGATTATGCAAAACGTCACGGACAGGCTTCCCGGTGAGTCTGCTAAGGACTATGTTGTCAGGCAGCTTACCTGGCAGATTGTTCATATCGGACTTGCGCCCGGGCAGAAGCTGGAAGCGGACGAGCTGTGCGACAGGTTAAAGGTCAGCAAGAATCCCCTGCGGGAAGCGGAACTGGAGCTATCTCAGGCTAAACTTGTGGAAATTCATCCTAAGGTGGGGGCATTTGTATCCCTGATTGATACTTCCCTTGTGGAACAGATACGGGAAGTACGGAGCCTGTTAGAGGCGGAGCTTGCCATGTTGGCATGTGATACCCTGTGTCCGGAGCAGATTGATACGCTCTGGGAAAATGTCACGCTCTGGCAAATGTACATCAAACGAAAAGATGAAGAAAAGATTTTTCTGCTGGACAAGCAGTTTCATGAAGCGCTGTACCATATGTGCGGCAAGGATTTCTGGTATGACCTTATCCGCCGTACCGCCCCCCATTTTGACCGGACCACCATTCTCAGCTTCCGATGCCGCGAGGCAGACAGGATTTTAAAGGACCACGAAGAACTGGTGACCGCCATCGAGCAGCGGGATAAAGATAAGGCACGCCTGATTTCAGAACGGCACCTGATGCGCTATACAGAAAATATTGCCTCCATAAAGGAGCATTATCCTTCCTATTTCAAGGACACGCAGTCATAGACAACGGCTTACATTTGATAAAAAGGACAGTTTATCTTCCATTTCAGAAAATAAACTGTCCTTATTTTTCTGTCTCTTCAAACAAAAAACGCTTTTTTACAGGTAGCTCAAATATACCTTATTTTTTCTTGACGGATGCTTTCTCCTCTGTCTCTTTCCCTTTTTCCGCAGTCTCTAATTCTTTTTCCTCTGCCGGTTTCGGGTCTTTTCTGAGGCGTCCGTACATTTCCATGTATTTGTACAGCTTCTTCGCCAGCTTTCCGGTTATCTGGTCTGCGGTGGCTCTCCACTCCCAGTTGCCGCCTAAGGTGGACGGGGTATTCATACGTCCCTCACTGCCGATACCGATGAGGTCCTGCATGGGAACAATGGCAAGGTCGCCCACGGAAGCCCATGCGGCACGCATCACGCCCCAGTTGTAACCCTCTTCCTCTGTCAGGTTTAAGTACTCTTTGGCAAACTTAACGCTCTTCTTCGGAGCAGTTTTCACCCAGCCTAAAATGGTGTCATTATCATGGGTTCCGGTGTAAACCACACAGTGATTCGGATAATTATGCGGCAGATAATCACTGCCCTCACGGGAATCAAAGGCAAACTGAATCACTTTCATGCCCGGGAAACCGGAATCCTGTACCAGCTTAATCACAGACGGGGTCAGGAAACCTAAATCCTCCACGATAATATTTAATTTGCCCAGCTTCTTCTCCAAAGTCTTAAATAAATCCATGCCGGGACCTTTGCGCCACTCACCGTTTTTCGCCGTGTCATCCTCTGCCGGAATCGCATAGTAGGAATCAAACCCGCGGAAATGGTCGATACGGACAATATCATATAATTCCGACATGGCTTTCACACGCTTCGTCCACCAGCTATAACCGTCCTTTTTCATCACATCCCATCGGAACAGCGGATTGCCCCAGAGCTGTCCGTCCTCGGAAAACGCATCCGGCGGGCAGCCTGCCACGTCGATGGGGTCGAGGTTTTCGTCCAGATAAAACTGTCCCGGATTCGCCCAGACATCAGCGCTGTCTCCTGCCACATAGATGGGAACATCACCGATAATCTCGATGCCCTTTCCGTTGATATAACTCTTTAACTCCCTCCACTGTTTGAAAAACAGGTACTGCAGCATCTTGTAGAACCGGATATCCTCCGCATATTCCTTTCTTGCCGCCGCAATGGCTTCCGGTTTTCTGGTCTT
>JAGAIK010000593.1 GCA_017626625.1 Roseburia sp. | reverse complement strand
TACAGGACGGCGAGCAGGTGGCAACCTTAGGCGTCGTGGATTTTGAAGATTACAATTATCTGGCAAAGTTTGGTGAGAACCTTTATGACATGGTGGACGGCGGTACAAGGATTGCTTCTACGGCGACCGTCAACCAGGGCTGTATTGAGGCATCCAACGTCAATGTGGTTTCGGAAATGGTGAACATGATTACCATTACAAGAGCTTACCAGGCGGGACAGAAAGTCATCAACGCCGTAGACGAGACGTTAGATAAAGCGGTAAATCAGGTGGGAAAGGTATAATAAGGAGGTAACTAAATTATGATGCGTTCATTATATACTGCGGCAACCGGTATGATTGCACAGCAGTCCAATGTGGATAATATTTCCAACAATCTGGCAAACGTAAATACGGTTGGCTACAAACAGCAGAAGACAGAGTTTAAATCCCTGTTATACCAAACCATCCAGACCAGAACCACCACCGCCAACGGAGAGGAAAAACCGATTTCCGCACAGGTGGGGCTTGGAACCAGAGTGGCGGCAAACACTTCCATCTATACACAGGGAGCGGCTATGGCGTCTGAAAGTATGACAGACTTTATGATTAACGGAGACGGCTTCTTTGCAGTCCGCGGGGCAGACGGAGAGACTTATTATACCCGTGCCGGAAATTTTGTCTGGGCAGTAAACGGAAATACTACCCGACTGACCACGGTAGACGGATATCCGGTGTTAGATACCAACGGAAATGAGATTACACTTCCGGCAGGAGTAAGCTCCGGGCAGGTCATTGTCTCCAGCAACGGTTCTTTCGGTTATACCAATGCCAACGGGGCATATGTGGATATGAACCAGAGTTTTGGCATTTACCAGTTCAATAATCCTGGAGGCCTGGAGAAGGAAGGACAGAACCTTCTGGCAGTGACGGACGCTTCCGGACAGCCTTTAAACGAGGCTACCAACAATAACCTGGTGCGGAGTACCGTGATGCAGGGATATCTGGAAGGTTCTAATGTACAGGTGGCAGATGAAATGGTAAACCTGATTATCGCGCAGCGTGCTTATCAGTTAAATTCCAAAGCGATTACTGCGTCAGATGAGATGTTGGAGCAGGCAAATAACCTGAGACGTTAATCCGGAGGCAGAGGATAGCCGGTGAGTGATACGCGTCTAGCAGGTTTCATTTAACGGATAGTTATAAAACGGTACATTAGAAGATGACTGGCAGCAAATAAAACAGTGCGTCAGATGATACAGAATGGAGAGAAAAGATGTTTTCAGTAGATGGGATAGCAGGTCTGGTGGATACCACCCAGAATACGGCAGCGGCAAACAATGCGTCTTCTTTGCAGAGTTCGCTGAAAAATATATCTTCCGAATCCACGGACGAGGAATTAATGCAGGTCTGCAAGGATTTTGAATCTTATTTTGTAGAGGAAGTATTAAAGGAAGTCAAGGAAAGTATGTTGGACGATGACGAAGATGAGGATAGTTCCATTTCCACTTTGAAGGATTACCACATGGACAGCGTCATTGAACAGGTGGCGGATGAACTGGTGGACGAAGTGGGGACGAGCTTTACACAGCAGCTTTATGAGCAGATGAAACGGAACTATAACATCGAGTAGAGCAGGACATAAAAAGTTGATATGGCAGTGTGATTTTGATAAGATAGAGAGGAAATCGAAATCACACTGTTTTTTTGCTTTTAAAAATCGGTGGTGCCGGGAGGAAATATACAGGCTTCCAACATGTATTGCTGACCCCATCAGGCAGTTTTAGAAAGCAAAGGAAACGGATTGGAGAAATATATGGAAAAGTTAGCAGGGTATGTGGAGCATATCATCTACCGGAATGCGGAGAACGGATATACGGTTTTAAATCTGGTGAGCGGAGAGGAAGAAATTACCTGCGTGGGGATTTTCTCGGCGGTTGCGGAGGGGGAAAATATAGAGGCGTCAGGGGAGTATACGGAGCACCCGACCTATGGCAGGCAGTTTAAGGTGGAAAGCTTTGAGGATATTGTTGACAAAGTCCTCCTCATCACCCTGTTCAATCAGGTTGGACAAGTAAATCCCTTCTTTAATTAAAGTTTTTCTAGCGTATCCGGTTTCCTTATTGTTTTTCT
>JAGAIK010000592.1 GCA_017626625.1 Roseburia sp. | reverse complement strand
TCAAGAAATAAATCGAATAAGAATTTTAGATTAGTATTTTTGAAGAGTGGAAGAGGTTGGCTTTTAGGGTGGAGCTTGAGGTTTTATATGAGGCTGCTGTGGAGTGGGTTGATATAAGGGCTTGAGGTAGGAACGAAAAATTTTTACAGGCGGATGAAAACGTTTCCGGTAGCGTTTTATGGTTAAGGGGGAAAGACTATGGAAAAATATTTTAATGGCGTGGTTAAGCAGATGCTGATGGGGCTGGGAAGTGTGGAGAATAACAGTTTTCTGGTTTGCCACAGAGGGGATGTTTCCATGGAGCATTTGGAGGCTGCGGAACAGGCGAGGGAGAGGACGGATATTTATTTTGCGGTGTATGAGTTCTTCGGCGGGACGGTTGCGGGGGCTTATGAACCGTATCTTTCGATTATCTGTGATATGTTCCGAAGGTACAGGAAGGGAAAGTTTGAGGATTTTTTAGAGGAATGTGATGTTTATTATCTGCACCGACCTTTATTTTTGAGCTATTTTCATAACGAAGTGTTTAAAAGGGAAGATACGATACTGTTAGGTGAGGTGGAGTATGAGCAGGAGCGTATGGCAAATGCGTTAGAGCAGATGCTGCTGCGGTTGGCGGAGGAATGTCCGGTGGCTGTGGTGCTGAATAATTTCCAGTTTGCCAGCAGAAGTACCATGGCGCTGACGAACCGCCTGATTTCCGGGGAAAATCTTAATATCGGGATTTTGCTTGGGGTGAATGAGACGTCGGTGATACCGGAATTTTTGAAACTGGAATGGGATTCTATCTGCCAGAAGTTAGACGATGAGGGGCGGAGCTATCATATCGGCAATGTGAATCAGAAAAGGAATCCTCTTTTGGGAAAAAAAGAGGGAGGCGTGAAGGTCAACCGGGAGACCTATGACAAAATTGCCCAGATAGTTGTTCTGATGGATTTTGAGCAGGCATTTTATCTGCTGCGGGATATTGAGCACAGGATAAAATTTGACAATCTGGAGGTAGAGGACGAGACAAAATATAATCTGCTGCTGCTTCTGATGGAAGTCTCGATTCTGGTGCAGGATATTTCCAAGGCGTTGGAAATCTGTGAGGATTTGGAGAAAATCCAACTGCCGGGGAAAAAATTAGAATGCAGCTTTGAGCAGGATTACCTTGTTTCCATGGCATATATGTACCAGGGAAAACTGCCGGAGGCGTTAAGCTATGACAGAAGGGCGCTACAGACCGCCCAAAAATTAGAGGATGAGGAACGGATTTTAAAGGCGGAGATGATGGAAACCCAAATCCAGATGTCGGGATGGTATAATATCTTTTTCTGCGCCCAGGAAGTGAAGGTCAGCGACAGGCTGATTGAAAAGCTGATGAAACGTAATCTGCTCAATCATCTGGCGTATATCTATATTTATGCCTATGACAACAAGCCGGAGAACCTGGCAAAGGCATACCTTTCGGGAGAACTGCCGTTGAATTTCGGCATGGGGATTGCCCTGGCGAAAAAAATCGACAATGAAAAGCTGATTAATGCGGCTTACCAGAAGAATATTATGATAGCCGCCACCAACGGAATGTATGAGATTGCGTTGTTTTACCTGTTCCGTACCTATGAGGCAATGCGGAATAAGGAGACGGTGGAGGGCGGAAGAATTTATTCGGGCGCTGCCTATAATCTCTGCG
>JAGAIK010000591.1 GCA_017626625.1 Roseburia sp. | reverse complement strand
AGGTGTATCTGCCGCAATTCGTCCTCCGCCTCCAATGTAATCTCTATCTGCTTTTCCTCCGCCTTCGGATAAATCCGGCTGACTGCCAGAAGAAGGGTATCAAAGAGGTTCTTTTTCTCTTTTTTAATCTCTATCATACCCGTTTCCAATCGGGAAATATTTACGAGGGCTGCCACCAGTTCTTCTAACCGCAAAATCTGAATGCTGCAGCGCTCCAAAAATTCCTGCCGCTCCTCTTCTTTGAGATTATCTGACTGCAAAATTTCAAAGCTGGTCTTTAATGCTGCCACCGGAGTCTTTAACTGATGGGAAATATCCGTCACCAGGCTCTTCGTCTCTTCTTTCTCCCGTTTTGACTGGCGGCGGAGCAGTGCCAGGCTGTCATTTAGGGATGCTAATTCCAGCAGGAGACGTTCTGTTTCCTCCTCCGGGGCTTTGCCCCCGACTGTCGGGAAATGATAAGAACCTCCCTTCAAAAAATTCTCACCACCGCCCTCCCGCAGTTCGATTATCAGATTTTCCAGTTCTATAAGTTCCATCCTTCTCCGGTGTTCTTCCCTTTTCCTTTCCCACAAAAACAGAAAGAGAAAACCAAGATAAAGTACCGCACAAACACCAACCGTCCATTCATAGCTGTGAATCAGGCTTTTTTTATAATGGTTGGAAAATTCCTTCTCATATCCATAGGCTTTCAGCCTTTCTTCTGCATTTCCGGTATCTTCCTGCGCCTGTCCCTTTAGCAATTTGGTGACAGTCTCAAAAAGCTCCTTCCCCTCCTGTTCCTGCTCTAATGCCACATACAGGATTTCCATTTTTTCCTGATAACTGCGCCATTCAAAATACATAAAAATTCCCGCTGCTGTAAGGGTCAGTATGAGTCCCGCAGTTGCCACAAACAGATCTGTTTTTCTTCTCATATAGCAATTTCTCCTGTTGCCCTTTCACATATCTCTCCGAATGTTTCCTTGTCCTTCGCCGTAGTTCCGTTTATTCCGCCGGAATTATTTCCTGTCATGTACTAATGCACTCCCTCGTCCAGAGATATCCCATGCCCCGGATATTTTTGATATACTCCGGCTTTGCCGGGAAGTCCTCCACCTTCTCCCGCAGGCGGCGGATATTTACGGCAACCGTATTTTCCTCCACAAAATCTCCCTCTGTGTCAAAAAGCTGTTCCAATATCTGGTTCTTTGACAATATCTGATTGGGGTGCTCTAAAAATAACAGCAGTAATTTCCATTCTGTCATGGTAAGCGAAATCTCCATCTCTCCCTTCCATGCCCGCATTTCGTTCCGGTTTACCCTGATATTCCCGGAACACAACATTACTTTCCCTGTCTTTTTCTTCCGTTCAAAATAAGCCTGCACCTTCAACACCAGAACGGAAAGTGAAAACGGCTTTGCCACATAATCATCCGCCCCGGCGCCATACCCCATCACAAAATCCGTCTCGCTGTCCAGGGCAGTCAGACATAGAATATGTATGCTCCTTCCGCTCTCCCGGATTCTTTTAATGAAATCCAGTCCGCTGCCGTCCGGCAGGTTTAAATCACAGATAAGCAGCTCCGGCGTCTGCTCCCTCAGCACCTGCTCCGCTCCGGCTATGCTGCCGCAGGCATAGACACAATATCCTGCTTTTTCTAAGGTGAACGCAATGCCGCGGCGGACGCTCTCTTCATCTTCTAATAATAATATCTCGTTCATGGGTGAAATCCTTCATTTTTGATGTTTTGGTATTCTCATCATAGCATTGCGAAGGGATTTCAGCAACCGGCGATTCCTTTCTGGAGGCTGTGAAAAATTTTCCTTGTAATTTACATCAAAACATACTAAGTTCAAAAAATGAAAAAGCCGAACAGTATCTTCTATCATACTGTTCGACTTTCATTTTATTTAAGCCTTTGCGCAAGTGAATTTCGATCACTTTCAGGAATGCTCAACACATCCATGGATTGCTCCGCAGACCACCCCATTTTCTCCATAAGTTTTTTTACGTTATCTAACAAAGTATCCATTCTTTTTTGTTCCGCTGCTCTGTCAGCGATTGTCTGAATAGCCTGGCACACATCAAGCACCTCCTCATCTTTCTTCATTGTCAAATTAGCGTTTACGCAGGCATTGAGTACATCAACTTCAGTTCTACCCAAATGTCTGAATTTTTTATCAATACCTATCACTTCCTGTAGTTTATCCGCATTGCTGGAATACTTAATAAAGGACAACACCTCTTTTAATGTTGTTTGGAATTTCTCAAATTCACTGTCTTCTATGGCAGCCGGAGCTATCAAATTTATTTTATAGTCCGGCACAAAAGCTAAAACCCTTGCATCCTGCCCTGCAAACATCTCATGAATAGATAATGGACCATCCCATTTTTTAGAATCAAAGTATATAACCAATGTTATCACTGGCAACAAACAATCCGCTTTCATAAAACCTGACAGATATTCGTCACTATCTACACCTTTATAATCACCAGACATTTTATGGGAAGCTATCGCTGCCTCCACCTGTTTTGCGTATTGAAGGGCATCATAAACCATATTTTTTACCGGCATCGCATAGTGGATATTGGACTGATTCTCGACTGCCAGGAGCAGATATGCGGTACGTTTATCCATCATAGCAATCACAGATTTGATAACATCCCTGGTTTTCTGCACTGGCTGCTTCGCACCTTTTTCCCCACCATAGGGAACATCTATCTCACGGGTATCAAGCTCCTCTAGGCTTTCCGGAGAGATAACCTGCTCCCCACCATATACGAAATAGTTAAAGGCATCGGCAAAGATTTCATTCTGCCGCATATATTTTGTTGTCACCGTATCTTTTACTCCCAAAGGCTTCACCACCTTTATTATATGCTGCATCATCTGCAGAGTATTCTTCTGTTACTTATAACATATCATAGCAATCTAACTTTTACAAGCTGCTCTGTCTCATT
>JAGAIK010000590.1 GCA_017626625.1 Roseburia sp. | reverse complement strand
CGCACGGTGGTGCTGGGATATTTCCTGATGAGCGTCATTTTTCCGCTGGAGCATATGCTTCGGAGCATGAATAAGGTAAAGGTTACCATGGTAGAGAGCATTATATCTGTAATACTCAACTGCGCAATCAACTATATTTTAATCTTTGGAAAGCTGGGATTTCCGAAAATGGGAGTAAGGGGAGCAGCACTTGGAACCGTATTTTGCCGGGTGGCGTCCCTTATCGTGCTAATCACCTATATTGTCGTCTCTAAGAACATCATTTTCCAGAATGTGAAAAATATCTTTTCTTATAATATAGAATTTGTAAAGGCGTTTGTGAAGAAGGCGCTTCCGCTTATCGGAAACGAGATAATGTGGTCCCTTGGAACAACGATTTACTTTATCATTTACGGTAAGGCGGGTACGGATGCACTGGCAGCCATGAGCATTATGCAGACCCTGCAAATGCTGGCAAAGATTTTTTCCGGCGGTTTCTGCGGGGCGAGTGCCATCATTATCGGGAATGAAATCGGAAAAGGGGATTTGGACAGAGTAAAACGTTACTGTAAAAAATTTCATCTGGCAGCGTTCCTGGTGGGCGTGGTGTCAGGGATTGCGGTTTACAGCATGAGAGGGCTTATGCTGACGGCGTACTCCATTGAGGGCACCCAGGTGGGGACGTATGTGTCCCAGTGTATGGTTGTGCTCAGCATCTATATTGTGATGAATGCCTGCAACAGTATCAACGTGGAAGGCATTTTCAGAAGCGGCGGGGATACGGCATACCTCACGCTGATGGACATGGGAAGTATCTGGCTGATTGGAATGCCCTTTACGGTGATTACCGGGCTGGTGCTTAAGATGAATGTGGTTGTTATCTATTGTGCCTATATTGTGCTTGAAATTTATAAGCTGCCTCTGGGGTATTTCCGGTTCCGCTCCGGCAAATGGCTGCATCTGTTGTACCGGGAAACGGATAGTGGGGCGGAGGACTTCTATGAAACATCTTCCAAAGACAAGGAGATTATAGTATAATACCTACAATAACAAAAGGTCTTAAACGAAACGATGAAGTTTCTTTTAGGACCTTTTTACGTTTCTATAAGGGAAAAAGGAGGAAGAAGAATGCGTTTAACACCAAGAGAAACAGATAAGCTGATGCTTCATCTGGCGGGAACCCTGGCAAAAGAAAGAAAAGACCGGGGCTTGAAACTGAATTACCCGGAAGCCATTGCATATATCAGTGCGGAGCTTTTGGAGCTGGCGAGGGACGGTCATAGCGTGACGGAGCTTATGAGCATGGGAACGAAAATGCTGTCCTGTGATGAGGTGATGGACGGTGTGCCGGAGATGATACATGAGATACAGCTTGAGGCGACCTTCCCGGACGGCACGAAGCTGGTGACGGTGCATAACCCCATTTCCGGAAACGGAAAGCAAAAGCCGGGAGAGATATTGACGGAAGAGGGAGAGATTGAACTGAACGCCGGAAAGGACACGGCACAGGTTTCCGTGACAAATACGGCGGACCGCCCGATACAGGTGGGTTCGCATTACCATTTCTTTGAGGTGAATAAGGCACTGGAATTTAACCGGAATCTGGCGTATGGTATGCGCCTGGATATCCCCGCCGGAACGGCAGTCCGGTTTGAGCCGGGGGAGACGAAGCGGGTCAATTTGGTGGAAATCGGAGGAAGCAGGGAAGGCTATGGCTTAAATGCGCTGGTAGAAGGAAAATTTGATGACCCGGCGGTAAAGGAAAAAGCAATGGCAGCAGCGAAAGAAAAAGGTTTCAAGGGGGTGGAATGATATGAATAAGATGAGCAGAGCAAAATACGCAGATATGTATGGGGCAACCACAGGCGACCGTATCCGTCTGGCGGATACTTCCCTTATCATAGAAATTGAAAAGGATTATGCGGTCTACGGAGAGGAAGCGAAATTCGGCGGTGGGAAATCCCTGCGTGACGGTATGGGGCAGTCCTGTACCGTGCCGGATGACAAGTGCCCGGACACCGTGATTACAAGCGCGGTTATTGTGGATTACTGGGGGATTGTAAAGGCGGATATCGGCATTAAGGACGGGAAGATTTGCGGTATCGGAAAGGCGGGCAATCCTGCGATTATGGACGGTGTGGATGAAAACCTCATCATCGGCGCAGGAACAGAGGTGATTGCAGGGGAAGGATTAATCGTGACGGCAGGCGGGCTGGATACCCATATCCATTTTATCAGCCCCACCCAGATAGAGACGGCGCTCTACAGCGGAGTTACCACCATGATTGGCGGAGGAACCGGACCGGCAGACGGAACGAATGCCACAACCTGTACGCCGGGACGTTTTCATATTGAAAAAATGTTAGAGGCGGCAGAGGAGCTTCCGATGAATTTAGGGTATCTCGGAAAAGGAAATTCTGCTAATTCAGATACCATTGCAGAGCAGATTGAAGCAGGAGCCTGCGGCATGAAACTGCATGAGGACTGGGGCTCGACTCCGGCAGCCATTGATTATTGTCTGACGATGTGTGACAAATATGATGTGCAGGCGGCAATCCATACCGATACCTTAAATGAGGCAGGGTTTGTAGAAGATACGATAGCGGCATTTAAGGGCAGAACCATACATACCTATCATACGGAGGGGGCAGGCGGCGGACATGCGCCGGATATTATCCGTGCGGCAGCCTTTCCGAATGTATTGCCTTCCTCCACAAATCCAACCATGCCCTTTACGAAAAATACGTTGGACGAACATCTCGACATGCTGATGGTATGCCACCATCTTGACAAGAAGGTGCCGGAAGATATCGCTTTTGCGGATTCCAGAATCCGACCGGAAACCATTGCGGCGGAGGACGTACTGCATGATATGGGGATTTTCTCTATGATGAGTTCTGATTCCCAGGCGATGGGAAGAGTAGGCGAGGTCATCACAAGAACCTGGCAGACCGCAGATAAGATGAAAAAGCAGAGGGGAGCGCTGCCGGAGGATTGTGAGCGAAACGACAATTTCCGTGTCAAAAGATATGTGGCAAAATACACCATCAATCCGGCGATAACCCACGGCGTATCCGAGTATGTGGGTTCCGTAGAGGTAGGGAAAATGGCAGATTTGGTACTCTGGAATCCTGCCCTGTTTGGCGTGAAGCCGGATATGATTATCAAGGGCGGATTTATCATGGCTTCGAAAATGGGGGATGCCAATGCCTCCATTCCCACACCTCAGCCCGTAGTTTATACTAATATGTTCGGCGGTTACGGACTGGCTAGAAAAAGAAGCTGCATTACTTTTGTCTCAAAGGCGGCGTATGACAGCGGAATAAAGAAACGTCTTTCCCTGCAACGGCAGGTGCTTCCGGTGAAAAATTGCAGAAATATCGGAAAAAAGGATATGAAGAACAATGATGTGATTGCGGATATCGAGGTAAATCCGGAGAACTATGAAGTGCGGGTAGACGGGGAGCTTATTACCTGCGAGGCGGCGGAGGAGCTTCCTTTAGCGCAGAAATATTTTCTTTTCTGATGGAGACGAATAGGGAGAACAGAGATGTTGGTAGAAAAAGTATTAGGAAATTTAGCGGATTATCCCGCAGAGGGAAAAAACATAGAAAAGGTCTGGATAGAGTGGTACGAGCTGGATAAAAAGCTGCTGCGGAAAATTTCGGAAACAGGAGAGGAAGTTGGTATCCGGTTGGACAGCCATCTCCATGAGGGTGATGTGTTGTACGCAGATGAAAACAGAGTGTTGGCGGTGGATATATTGCCCTGCGAGCTGACGACAGTAGAAGTTCATTCTATGTAGGAGATGGGAAGGCTTTGCTTTGAACTGGGAAACCGACACCTGTCACTGTCTATCGGTGAACAGGAGGTAAGGGTTCCCTATGATGAGCCTACTTTTGCTTATTTAGAGAAGCTTGGATTTGCGCCGAAAAAGCAGATTGCAAAATTTACTCATGTTACGGTCTGTCATGCCCACGGGCACAGTCACGGAGCTGCCCATGAATGAGAAAAATTTTTTGAAACTTCTCCAGTCGGTAGATGCCTTTTTCCCAATCGGCGCATTTACACTCTCCAACGGATTAGAGGATTATGTACTGCGGGAAAGGATAGGGACGGCAGAGGAGCTTTCACAGTATTTAAAAGGGTTTTTGCAGATATTTCCCTATAACGATTTAGGGCTTTTGTCCCTGGCATACCGCCATGCAAAAGACAGGGTATTTTTGCTTCGTTTAGATCAGTTAGCGGGGGCGATGAAAAGCGCAAAGGAAGTGCGAATTGGAAGCTGCCGCATGTGCAGCCGTTATGTGAAGGCAAGAGAGGCGATGGGAGACTGCACCGGAGGACTGCTCTGGTACAAAGAACAGATAAAGCAGAAGGAAGCGCTTGGCTTTATGCCGATTGCGCTTGGGATTTATGGGGCGGAGCTTGCGTTTCCTGCGGAAGAGCTTTTGACCATGTATGGTTACAGCATGTTATCAGCTATCGTAAATAATGCGGTAAAATTAGTTCCGTTAAGCCAGTTAGAGGGGCAGCGTGTACTGTTTGAACATTTGGAAATGCTGGATACGGCGGCAAAAAGGGCGGAAGAGACAGAGCTTTCCGATATCGGGATTTCCGGTACGGCTTACGAGATACACTGCATGAACCACGAACATCTGTATTCCAGACAATATATGTCTTAAAGGGAGGATTTGGTATGTCATATGTAAAAATCGGAGTGGGCGGTCCAGTGGGTTCCGGAAAAACAGCCCTGATTGAGCGCTTAACAAGAAAAATGTCAAAGGACTATTCGATTTGCGTCATCACGAATGATATTTATACAAAAGAGGATGCGGAATTTTTGATGAAAAACTCCGCACTTCCGGAAGCACGGATTATGGGAGTAGAAACCGGAGGATGTCCCCACACGGCAATCCGCGAGGACTGCAGCATGAATCTGGAGGCGGTGGAGGAAATGGCGGAAAAATTCCCGGATGTGGAGCTTATGTTTATCGAGAGCGGCGGGGATAATCTGTCTGCCACTTTCAGCCCGGATTTGGCAGATGCCACGATTTATGTCATTGATGTGGCGCAGGGGGAGAAAATTCCGAGAAAGGGCGGACCCGGCGTGACCCGCTCCGATTTGCTGGTGATTAACAAGACGGATTTGGCGCCGATGGTAGGTGCGAGTCTTGAGGTCATGAAAAATGATTCGGAGCGGATGCGCAAGGGAAAGGATTTTGTGTTTACGAATCTAAGGGAAGGTGACAGTGTGGATTGTGTCATTGACTGGATTAAGAAGAATGTGTTGATGGAAGATTTGTAGGTGATTTCCGTCATTGACTGGATTAAGAAAAACGTATGGATGGAAGATTTGTAGGAGGACTATGAGGACAGAGTTAAGATTACATGTTGGTCTGCAAAACAAAAAAAGTGTGATAACAGACAGCTTTTTTACCAGTCCGCTGAAGTTAGGGGTGCCAAATACGGAGAGAGAGCGGTTAAAGGTTGTGCTTATGATGGCGTCCGCCGGGATTTTAAAGGGCGATGAATTTGTATATGACATCTGCTGCGGCAGCGGGACGAAAACCCTGCTGACGGAGCAGTCTTATACGAAAATATTTGATACCGGGGACGGCGGGGCAAAAAGACGGCAGCACATACAGGTAGAGCAGGGAGCATCGTTATATTACTGCCCCTGTGCGGCGATTCCTTTCGGGGGCAGTAACTATAGCGGGGATATGACTGTCCGGCTGGAGGAAGGAAGCGAATTTGCCTATGCGGATATTGTGGCGGCGGGCAGAGTGGGAATGGGGGAGCGTTTTGCCTTCCGGCAATACAAGAACCGCATTTGTGTGGAGTTAGGAGACATACCGGTATGGCTGGACCATTGTATGTTTCGTCCCGATAGGCTGGACTTAGAGAGTCTGGTCTTTTTTGATGGACATACCCATCAGGGGACTTTTTATTATTATGGGAAAAGAGAAAAGCAGCAGCAGTTTCTGGACTGGTATTTGGGAAAGCAGGAGGAAATATGGAAAACGGCGGCTTGCGGGATAACGGAGGCACGGGAAGGCATTTGCCTCAGGGCGCTTGCTGATACGGCGCAGGATATCGAGGAGTTGTTTGGACAGATTGCAGAAGTTCTGGAACTATGGAAATAAGACGGATTTTATGCTATACTAATTGCACTACACCTCGAAAGGGACGATAAGATTGAACGATTTAACATATACTAATTCCATGGTGAATGAAATCAGGGAATTATTGACAAATGCGCGCCAGCGTGTGGCAGTACAGGTAAATACGGAACTTTTATCTACCTATTGGAACGTAGGCAGGATTATTGTAGAGCATGAGCAGGAAAATAAGGAACGGGCTGACTATGGAAAACAGACTTTAAAACAGCT
>JAGAIK010000589.1 GCA_017626625.1 Roseburia sp. | reverse complement strand
CATCAATGTAAAAGATGCTACCTACTTAAATCCGGCAAAGGAAGAGCAGAAAACGATGGCGGAGGAAATCGAAGAGGGAACCTCCATGGACGCCACTCAGCGGAAAAACCAGATGGCAGTGCTGTCGAATACCACCTCGGAGGAAGACTTCGCCCGGATGCAGCAGGAAGGTTTTTCCTTAGACCAGACTACGTCGAATACCATTGTCACCGTCACGGATAAAATCAAGGCGGAGCTGGCAAAGGCGGGGAAGGATGTATCCTGCTTTGGGGACGAGCTGACGGCGGAGCAGATAGAGGCGATTGCCGGAAGCCCGGAGCTGGCAAGACAACTGAGCGAGGCATTTCAAAAAGCGGATTTGCCATTGACGGAGGATAATCTTCGGGAAACCGTGGAAATACTTGGTATGGCAGGTTCATTGTCTGCGCCCTCCGACGGGGCGGTGAAATATCTTCTGGATAACCAATTAGAGCCTACCATTGAAAATATTTATATGGCGGAATACAGCGGCAGCGGCAGTTACTATCCTGCGCCGTCGGTGGATATTTCTTCTTTTTCTGCACAGATACAGGCGGTGATTCAGACCGCAGGCTTAGAAGTCAATGAGGAAACCATGGAGACGAGTCAGTGGATGCTGGAAAATGACATACCGCTGACTCCGGAAAATATTTCCTATGCCATGGCACTGAAAGGAATGGAATTTCCGGTTTCGGAAGAAGAAATCGTGGAGCGGGCTGCCATCGCGGTGGAAGAGGGCGGACGGCCGAAAGACGCTATGGTGTTAGACGGTTATACGCTGGCGGAACGGGCACAGCGCGCCATGGATATCGTTCAGTCCGCCACGGACGAAGATGTTGCCTATGTGTTGGAGCATGGCATGGAGCTCACCCTGGAGGGCTTACAGCAGGCGGCAAACCGTATGGCAGGAACAGCAGCCACTCAGCCGACAGGACAGGCAGGAGCAGTAGCTACTCAGCCGACAGGAGAAAATGCGGCAGTCGCAGGTGCAGAAAATACCCAGGAATACACCCAGAGCGGCTTAAACTTAATTATAGCAAAACGCCAGTTAGAAGAGCTGCGCCTTGTGATGACGGCGCAGGCAAACTATTCGCTGTTAAGGCAGGGGATTTCCATTGATACGGAGCCGTTAGAGACTTTGGTGACGCAACTGAAGGAAATGGAAAACTCCTATTACCAGCATTTGTTTGCGGCGGAAAATATAGAGGCTTCCGAGGAAAACATTGCGCTGTATAAAGAAATCACCGGACAGGTGGAGGAAATCAAATATGTTCCGGCATACGTCCTTGGTATGAAACAGGCGGATGTCTCCACCATTAACGGCGTTCATAAAGCAGGAACCGCCCTCAGAGATACCTTTGAAAAAGCAGGTGAGCGATATGAGACTTTGATGACGGCACCCCGTGCGGATTTAGGGGATTCCATTCAGAAAGCGTTCCGCAATGTGGGTGATATTTTAGCGGACATGGGACTGGAAAATTCCGAAGAAAACCGCCGGGCAGTGCGTATGCTGGGCTATAACGGTTTAGAGATAACGGAAGCGGCCATAACGGAAATGAAGGCTGCCGACGAGGAAGTACAGAGAACCTTTAAAAATATGACGCCTTCCGTTGTCCTGGAAATGATAAGAAAGGGCATTAATCCGCTGCAGATGGATTTCGCCGAGGTAAACCGCATAGCGGAGGAAATCAGGGGAGACAGCATCAGCGGGGAGGAAACCCGCAAATACAGCGAATATCTCTGGAAGTTAGAGCAGAATCATGCCATCAGTGAGGACGAACGAAGCTCTTATATTGGAATTTACCGCCTGATAAAACAGGTGGAAAAGACGGATGGAGCCGCCATTGGAGCCCTGGTAAACCAGGGAGCGGAGCTTACCATGAAAAACCTTTTGATTGCTGTACGTTCGGAGAAGCGCAGCGGCAAAATGGAATATACGGTGGACAATGATTTTGCAGGAGTAGAAAAAACCACGGCAAATTCCATCACAGACCAGGCGGAGGCGGCATATCAGACAGAAGTCTCTTATCAGAATAACTGCCTGAAAGATGTGTTAGACGATATGACCCCGGAAAAACTGCGGGTGATGATGCAGCAGACACCGGAATGGGAAAGCATGACACCGGAGCAGCTAAAGGCAGCTTTAGCCCAGACTGAGACGGAGGAGAGCGGAACGGATATGGCATATGCCAGGGAGCAGTTAGCCCAGTTAGAGCAGGCAGCCAATGTGACGGAGGATATTTATCAGGTATTGCAGAAGTACGACATTCCCAATACTATGGCGAATGTGCTGGCAATGGAAAGTATGATAAAAGACCGCAACCAGATGTTCCGCAAGATTTTCGGCAGCGGAGTGAAATCTCCGGAGGAAAAACCGGGCATTGAGGATTTAGAGGAAATTAAGGAAGAACTGTTAGAAGAGTTCGGGGAGGCGGTTTCCGAGCCTGCGGATATGGCAATCGCCCAGGAAAAATTAGGGGAACTGGCAGAAAATGTCATGAAAACCATGATTAACAGTGAAAATGTTACCAGCCTTGATGTGCGGGAAATGCGTCTGCTCTCCGCCCAGCTTTCCGTCAGCAGTCTTTTAGCGAAGGAGGAACAGTACTGCGTTCCGGTTTTAGTCAATGACGAGATGATGAATGTCTCCGTGAAAATTGTCCGGGGCGTGGATAAAAAAGGTATCGTAGATATTATGATGGAGAGTGAGCTGCGGGGCAAGATTGCGGCTACCTTCCAGGCGAAGGAAAATGGCATCAGCGGACTGATAGCTACGGACAACAGTGAGACGAAGGAGGTATTGGAAGAAGAGCTTGGCGCATTAGCGGAGGAACTTTCCGAAGAGGGAGAGGCGGTTTCCGATATCCACTGTGCTTATATTGATGATTTGGATTTGAACCACTTTTCCATGGGAATGTATGGTGTGGAAGCTGACTCTGAAACCACGGAGGATAAGGAGAGTGAGAGCTACAAAGTGCAGACTTCCAGACTGTATCACATTGCAGAGCGTTTCATTAAAAATATAAAGGAAACCCTGTAGGAACTTATTGTTTTTCCAAATATTCCATAATCCCCAAATAGATGGCGTTCACCAGCTTATCCTGATAATCGGAGGACAGCAGAAGTTCGGCTTCTTCGGGATTACTTAAAAACCCACATTCTACAATGACGGTAGGTGTGGGTGTTTTTTTGAGCAGATAATAGCTCTCATTCGCCTTTGCTGCCCGCTTGTTTTCCGGGTCAACGTTCGCTATAAGGCTGTTCTGCAGAATATCCGCTAATTCCTTGCCGCCTGTTGACTGTCCGTAATAAAAAACCTGGGCGCCCTTTATTTCCGGGGAAGGATAACTGTTCTGGTGCAGGCTGACGGTAAAGAGGGGATTGGCATCGGTAATAATCTGACAGCGTTTCTGCATATCCTCTGCCTTTTTGTTGGTACTGCTTTCGGAGTAAAGCCCGGTGTCGCTTTCTCTTGTCAAAACAATCTCTAAATCTTCTTTTTCTAAAACCTCTTTTAATTTTAAGGCAAGGGCGAGATTGATGTCCTTTTCTAAGGCATTGTTGATGCCAACCTTGCCGGGGTCGCTGCCCCCGTGTCCTGCGTCGATGACAATGCAGGTCTTAGGTTCTTTTGCTTCATCGCTCTGCACCAGGACGGCGCCGCGGTTGGCTAAAAGGAATGCGGCGGCGATAAAGCAGACTGCCATGATGAGTTCTATCTTTTTTTTCATAAAAAAATTCCCGGAGATTTGCTTATAATAAATTATTCGCAAATCCCGGAAATTATGAAAGCATTCCCCCGGTGAAATCAGTTGATGTATTTAATAATGGTGTCCCAGACAGAAGACGCTTCCAAACCGAGTTTCCAGAAGGAACCTCCGGCTAAATTGTTTGACTGCATGACCTTTAATTTCTCTTCTAGTGAAAGGGCGTCCTCTACCCAGATTTTATAGGTCACGCCACTGTTTTCGTACTGTACATAGTACTGTCCCGCATCATCGGACCAGACCGGAGTAGCGCCGTTGGCGTTAATCAGGTTCTGTATTTCTGCCATGTTGGTGGCGTAGCTGCTGAGTTCATATAAGGTATAGCTGTCTGCGCTGCCGCTTTCCTCTTCACTGTTTGCTTCGGCGTTGTCCTCTGCTGCATTGTCTGTATCAGCGGTGGAGGTGTCGTCGGAACTTATAGGCGTCTCCATCCAGACACGGGTGTAGAAAGGCATACCCAGAATGATCTGCTCGGCGGGTACTTCTTTTAAGGTATTGGCAACGCCCTCCTTTACAAAACCGATGGAAGCCACCGGACCTGCCTCTTCCGATCCGGAGTAATGTTCATCATATGCCATAACCACCACATAATCGGCAAACAGCGCCTGTTCCGCCCGGTTATAAAAAGCGGTAAATTCCGTTGGCACGTAGTTGTCCACCGACAGGACAAGACCGTTGTTGGCACATTTTAAAGAAAGCTCCCGGATAAACTGGATATATCCGTCCCCCACATCGCTGCTTAAGGACTCAAAATCCACATTGATACCGTCTAAATTGTACTGGATAGCAGCGGAAATCAGGTTGTTGATGAGGTTCTCACGTCTGGAGGTATAGGTTAAAACCTGGGTGCTGTCCACATCTTTGTTTTCTAAGTTGCTGACTAATGCCCACACTTCAATGCCGTTCTGATGGCAGTAATCCACATAGCTGCTGCTGGCAAGGTTGGCAATATTTCCGTTGTTATCATTCAGATAAAACCAGGTGGGGGAAATCACATTAATCCCCTTGGTATTTTGCAGGACAGAAGCCACGGTGGAGTTAGCGTCTGCGTTTGTCACCTGGTGCCATGCCATATTGATTTTAAAATCCTTGCGGATATGGGTAAATTCTTCCGGCACATAGCTGCTGGCGGCAATCTGTGTCGCAGTGCTGCCCAATGTTTTGGATTTTACATAGCCGATAATGCCGTCTGCGGTATAAACCTTTGTCCAGGTTTCGTCCGGCTCTAATATCGTCACCTCCGTACCCTTTTCCAAGTCTGCAAGAATGGGGCTTTTGATGCCGCCCTGGTAGCGGATTTCCGTATCTTTTTTGATGGGGGCGGTTTCATATTCGCCCCAGTCATTGGTGATAAGGATACGGTTGGGCTCTTCCACCGTCACATAGGACAAGTCGGAGTACATTGCAATAAAATCCACAGCAATATAAGCGGTAGAAGCGTCTGCCTTTACAATGGTGTGTCCTAAGGATTTTGTATCCTTGGTGACGGTGTAACTGTCACTCTCGGCATTTACGGTGATTAAATCCGTGGGCGTGGTGTAGAGCAGCTTGTTCTCATTCGCGTCCCAGTAGAAACGGCTGTTGATGGAATCGTGCACCAACTGGTAATCCAAATAAACCACGCCATTTATCATACGTCCCTTAGAGTCGATTACTTCACGGTTTAAAATGATGGCAACCTCTTCATCATTGGAAAGCTGGTAATACTCGGATAAATCCTGCCGCTCCTTAGAGGGAGTGTACTTTTCGATGAGGTTGCTTAAAACCATGAACAGGAGCACTACGATAATGAGAGCGCCTGCGGCTATAAACGGGACAATTTTTTTCTTCATTATGAAATTCCTTTCTTCTTATGAGAATCCTTATTTGTTGCCTGTTATGGCAGGCAATTTATATAAAGATGTCAAAATAGTGGATATCGTGTAACATTTTGTACCACCATATTGTAGCATAAGAATATATAAATTCAAAGGTGTTTGAAATCTTAATTTTTTTTGAAATTTCTCTATGGGGAGCGCCAAAATCCGGAAAGGATTCGGCGGCTCCCATAGATTCTCTCTTTTTTCAAATTTTGTGAACTTTCTTCACTGTTATAAGGCGGGCATTGAGGTACTCCGCCCCGTTGATTTATTGTGGTAAGTTTACCTAATTATTTGTTATTTTTTTTGATTTTATCAAAATGAATTTCCCGCAGCACCCCCTCATCAAAAACATAATCCCGCATATAAGCGTTTTCCTCATGGATACAAAGCTCTTTTGCCACAT
>JAGAIK010000588.1 GCA_017626625.1 Roseburia sp. | reverse complement strand
TTAAAATATAGCGGTTGCATTCCGCCTCTTCCTCCGGCAGACCGCCCTCCGCTAAAAGCTCCGCATTTCCCCGGATAACGGCAAGGGGCGTTTTGATATCGTGGGCGAGGGCGGAAAGCTGCTGCCGTTTCTTCTGCTCCGTCTCCCACTGCCTCTCTAAGGAAGTTTTCAGTGCATCCCTCATGTGGTTTAAGGAAACAAGCACCTGCTCCATCTCCTTCACGTCGGAATGCGTCTCCGCAAATTCCAGATTATTTTTCTCAATCGCCTCCGTTACCTGCTGTAACATTCCTAACTCTTTTTTCAGGCGCTTTGCAAAGATTTTTGCCACAAAAAAAGCCTGCAGCAAAAACAGTGCCACAAAAATACCAATCAGCAGATTTTCCGCATTTACCATGCCGCCCTTCTCCGCCCCTCTGGCAAAATGCGCCACCATAGGAAACCGCACAATGGCGATTTCTCCATTCTTTCTCTCATAAAAGCCATAGTACTGCCGTCCTCCGTAGCTGACCGAAGTCTGGTTTCTCCGGTAATGCTCCCAGGCGCTTTTTTGTTCTTCTTCGGCAAAGTTTCCATACTGCCACGCCCCTTCACCGCTGTAAATGCCGTAAAAACAGCCCGCCGGAATCAAATCTTGTGTCACCGTCACATTGTTTATGATGGCGGGGAGATTTTCCTGTATGGAACGTTCCCCGAAGTTTGCCGGAAGCACAATCCCCTTTGCTAACCAGTAGTTAAAGAGCAAAAGCACTGCCGCAAGCAGCAGCAATGTATGGATGCAAAACAGGCAGATATATTTTAAAAACATACCTGTCAAAGTTTTTCTTCCCCTCTTCATGTTTCCTCCTTGTTCCAGCGGTAGCCAATCCCCCAGACCGTCTCTATGGGTTCAAAACCTGCCCTCTTGCATTTTCCCCGGATATTTTTCACGTGCTCCGTGATGGCGGAGCTGTCACTCTCCCCGTCAAAACCAAAGACATGCTCGTAAATCTGCTCCTTAGAAAACACCTGACCGTGGTTTAGCGCCAGGTATTCGCAGATACGGTACTCGCTTTTCGTCAGGTTCAGGACTTCTCCCCGATAACGCAGTTCCTTTGCCTGTAAGTAAAACTGCGCTTCCCCTACCGATACCAGATTCTTTTTCTGCCGCCCTTCCCGCCTCAAATGCGCCGCCACCCTCGCCCGCAGTTCCCCGATGCCGAAGGGCTTCGTGATATAGTCGTCGCCGCCTAATCCCAACCCCCGCATCACGTCCTCCTCCTCTGTCTTTGCGGTGACAAACAGGATAGGGCAGTCCACCCGCTCCCTGATTTTTTCCACAAGGGTGAATCCGTCCATCCCCGGCATCATGACATCCAGTAAAATCAACTGATATCTGTTTAAATCCATCTGCTCTATCTGCAGCGGCTTGCTGACCGCCGTCACGGCATAGCCCTCTTTCGAAAGGGCTTTTTCCATCACCCTTAAAATTCCCTCGTCATCATCAACTGCCAATATCTCAATCATCACATGCTTTTCCTTCATAAAATTGAAACCACAGAAAAATTATGACACAGACCACTACGGTTATCAACAGATTTACTAAAAATTGCCTCATAAATACACCCGAAATTTCCTTTCCTTTACCTTCTGTAAAATAAATCCTGAGTATCTCCAGACTTCCCCGCGCACTGTAGCTCGCCGGGACATACTGCCAGATTCCGTCTCCAAGCCCCGTGAGTAACAGGGCGGAAATCAGGGATTCTGCCATACCCACACCCATGGAAATCGTTTTCGAAAACCGGAGATTTAAAAACAGATGCCAAAGATACAGCAAAAAGCTTCCGAACCACAGCACCCCCGTTACTGTCAGCCATAACGAAAGCGGCAGTTTCCCCTTCCCCAGCAACGCAAAGCCTGCTGCAAAGCTTCCTACTGCCAGCACCAGGGCGAAAAGCTCCATTCCCAGCAATACCAGCCACTTTGCCGCCAGCACTCTCTTCCTGCCTTT
>JAGAIK010000587.1 GCA_017626625.1 Roseburia sp. | reverse complement strand
TAAACAAAAATATCTTAAGCTATCTTATCACATTCTTATTGTCACGGAAAGTCAAATCTTTTATAATATTTGATATCCGATACGAAGAGCCGCGCAATCCCGCCTCTTCTATCCAAACTATTTGCAGAAAACACGGAGGAAACAGTATGGCAGGCTCATCTTTTGGAAATATATTCCGCATCACCACCTGGGGAGAATCCCACGGCAAGGGTTTAGGCGTTGTGGTGGACGGCTGCCCGGCAGGGCTGCCCTTATGCGAAGAGGACATTCAGAAATTTTTAAACCGCAGGAAACCGGGACAATCCAAATACACCACCCCCCGAAAGGAGGACGATGCCGTAGAAATTCTCTCCGGCGTTTTTGAAGGAAAAACCACAGGAACCCCGATTTCCCTGGCAGTATACAACAAAAACCAGCAATCTAAAGACTACAGTGAAATCGCTTCTTATTACCGTCCCGGACATGCGGACTACACCTTTGACGCAAAATACGGTTTCCGGGACTACCGGGGCGGTGGACGCTCCTCCGGCAGGGAAACCATCGGGCGTGTGGCTGCAGGAGCCATCGCCGTAAAGATTTTAAACCAGCTAGGCATCACCTTTACCACCTACACAAAATCCATTGGTCCTGTCACCGCTTCCGAAAAAAATTTTGACGCGGCGCAGATAACAGAAAATCCCCTCTATATGCCGGACGCCGAAGCAGCGGAAAATGCCGCCGCCTACTTAGAAGCCTGTATGGCGGAGCTCAATTCCTCCGGCGGCACGGTGGAATGTATCATTCAGGGAATGCCCGCAGGAATCGGAGAGCCGGTGTTTGAAAAGTTAAATGCCAATCTGGCAAAGGCGGTCATGTCCATCGGAGCTGTGAAAGGTTTTGAGATTGGGGACGGCTGTGATGTGGCAAAAGCCACCGGACGTGCAAACAATGACGCCTTCTGCATAAATACAGACGGTACCGTGGGAAAGAAAACGAATCACGCAGGCGGTATCTTAGGCGGCATGAGCGACGGGAGCGATATTCTTCTCCGTGCCTCCATCAAGCCCACCCCCTCCATTGCTGCCACGCAGCAGACCGTCAATAAATCCGGAGAGGAAATTGACGTCTCCATCAAAGGACGACACGACCCCATCATTGTGCCGAGAGCTGTGGTTGTGGTGGAGTCCATGGCTGCCATCACCATTGTAGACGCCCTATTTACGAATATGAGCGCTAAGATGGATAGTCTGGAGAAATTTTATAAATAAAATATGATAGAATAAAAAGTGCATGGGTCATTTGCTTTTGTTCCATGCACTTCACTTTCTGTATGGTCATAAACCTACCTTTTTTTCTTCATCGGCACAATCTTCAATGTATATCCTAACGGCGCAAGTATTTTTAACAGACTATCAATTTGCGGAGAATGCGCTGCTGATTCCATTCTGGCAATCACAGGCTGTTTTACATGACACAGTTCCGCCAGTTGCGCCTGCGTCAACCCTTTTTCTTCTCTTAACTGCACCAGCGTCCTGAGCAGTTCTTTTTCAAGTTCAATAAGATTTTCATCTTCTGCACTGATATTTAATTCTTTCCTTACTTCTCTCCACTCTGTCATATCACTCATTCCTTTCCAGATAATCCTGTAAACATTTCTTTGCTCTTTGAATTTCTTTTCTGGGAGTTTTCTGTGTCCTCTTTAAAAAATGATGTAAAATAATAAAGGTATTGTCTTTATAATAGGCATATAAAATCCGATTCCGTAAAGGTCTGAGTTCCCAGATTTCACCATCTAAATGCTTTGTAACCGGTGTTCCTGCTCTCGTCCCCATCTCTTCAAGTATATCCAAATATGCCACTATTTTATTAAAATTAACACGGCTCTCCTTACTCGTTTCCGCTTTTTTATTCAGGTCTTTTATAAATTCCGCCACCTCACTGTAGCCATTTTTATCTTCATAAAATATAATTGTATACATTTTATTCCTTTCTTTCATTATAACAAATTTAGTATATTTTTTCAATAACATATTTGTTATAATTTTAAATAATAAACTTCTTACTGCCATTCGTTTTTGAAATCATGGAAACTAAAGTTTTCC
>JAGAIK010000586.1 GCA_017626625.1 Roseburia sp. | reverse complement strand
GGGCTGTAAGAATTCTCAGGAAAAGGGCATTGACCGTTATTCCATCGTGACAGCGGGGCGCACCTTAGAGGGAGCAGACTTAGAGAAAGCCCTTGCCGCCTATAAAAAAATGCACGAAATATATCCGGAAATGAAACTCTGCGCCTCCCACGGCTTGATGAAGGAAGCGGACATCCGGAAATTATATGAGGCAGGAGTCACCATGTACCACAGCAATGTGGAGACTTCGGAACATTATTTTCCGGAAATCTGCACCACCCATACCTATGAGGATAAAAAAGAAGAAATCCGCCGGGCAAAAGCAGCCGGAATGACCATTTGCAGCGGAGGAATTTTGGGCATGGGGGAAAGCTGGCAGGATAGACTGGAAATGGCAGCTTTCCTTGCTGAAATGAAAGTGGATTCCATCCCCCTCAATTTCTTAATTCCCATACCAGGTACGCCCTTAGGAGAGCAGAAACCCTTAGAGCAAGAGGAAATATTGCGCATTGTGGCAATGTTCCGTTACCTCAATCCCACAGCGTATATCAGGATTGCGGCGGGAAGAAATTATTTTCCTGACGGCGGAAAAGCCCTGTTTTTGTCGGGAGCTAACGCCACCATCACCGGAGATATGCTCACCACTACAGGGCAGAACACGGCACAGGACCGTGATATGTTGGAAAAACTGGGATTTCAATTAAAAACGGCAAAAAGTGCCTGAAACGGAAAAAGAATACCGAAAGAAAAATAGTATGAGGAGGCTTTGTTATGGACGCAAATGTAACAAAAACAAAATGGAATGCAAAATTAATCGCGCTGGTGGGAATGATGGCAGCGGTGACCTGTGTGTTAGGTCCCCTTTCCATTCCGCTCCCCATCAGCCCGGTGCCGATTTCTCTCACCAACTTTGCAATTTATCTTGCAATCTACGTGTTGGGAACAAAGAGGGGAACCTTAAGTTATGTGATTTATTTACTGATTGGGTTAGCGGGGCTTCCGGTATTTTCCGCATTTACCGGAGGACCGGGAAAATTGTTAGGACCCACCGGAGGATATCTCATTGGCTTTATTCCCATGGCGCTGATTTGCGGCATTTTTATCGAAAAATCGCAAAAGAGATATTTACATTTTATCGGTATGGTAATTGGAACCGTTGTTGCCTATGCGTTCGGAACAGCATGGCTGGCATGGCAGGCGGAAATGACCTTTGGTGCGGCGCTGGCAGCAGGCGTCATACCGTTTATTCCGGGAGATTTGGCAAAAATCATTATCTGCATGATAATCGGACCGGAAATCAGAAAAAGATTAAGGGCAGCAGGATTGGTATAATAGAAAAGGAAAAATTGACTAATAACCGGATATGTGAGAAGCATGTCCGGTTATTTTTGTTGTGCGCTGCGGGCGTATTTTGTCAGGCATAAGTCTCAGATATCAGAAGAGATATCTCAGATTCCTAATAAATCTGTCTTTCAAAGAAAATATAAAAACAAATTGCTGCAATCTAAGAAGATAATTGGAAGAAAATGGAAATATGATATAATGAACACAAAAACAGCGTTCCTATGCAAGTTTCTGTGAAACTTGGGATGCGCAAAAAGTGTGCGCAGTGATTAGGATATAATGAAAAACAAGATTGTTACATTTATTTGGGAAAAAGGGGCTGAAAAATGAAGATTAACACCGTCGGAGTAGTTCTCTCCCATTATCGGAAAAAATATCAGTTATCCCAGACACAGATATGCGGCGGAATCTGTGGCATTCCAACATATTGCCGGATAGAGAAAGGCTGCAGGGAAGTAGATTCTTTAGTGAGCCAGTCCTTAGTGGAGCGGTTAGGAAAACAGGTACTGGAGTTTGAACTGCTGTTAAATAAAAAAGATTATGAAAGAATGGTTCTCAGAAACCAGATTAAAGAGAAATTAAGGGAAAAGGACTATAAAGCAGCGGAAAATCTCCTGGATAAATATGAGATGGTTATGCCGAAGGAGGAAGTTCTCCACAAACAATTCTTTCTTTGTGGAAAAGCACAGATACTTTTGGCAGGGAAGGTGGATAAAAACAGCGCCTTAAAAATGCTGCGGGAAGCATTAAATCTGACTAAGCCGGAGGAAGAAAACGGTACAGAGGAACAGCTTTACAGTGAGACGGAGCTTAAAATTGCATATTTACTGGCAGTAAATGAGAAGGACGAGGCACGGGCGGAAAAACAGATGCGTCGTCTTTTGTATTTTATAGAAAAATACAACGATAAATTCAGACAGGAGCGTTTCGGGCTGCCCATCGTAAAAGAACTGATTCGGATGAAAAAGCGCCAGCGGCAGGAGGAGACGCTAATCGAGTATTTAGACAAAGCCATAACCATTGTTTCCGAGAGTAATAAGATAGCAGCCCTTGCCGGACTTCATTTTGAAAAAGCAGGGGCATTGGAACGTCTCTTTGCGGAGAAAGAGCATTGGAGGGAGGAAAAAGAACGCCCACAGCATTTAAAAGACTGTATCAGAGAGTGCCTGATGGCATATCAGGTGGCAGATGCCATGGAAAATATCGGGCTTAAGGAGAAAATAAGACGCTTTAGTGAGGAAAAATTAGGATGGCAAATTACAGAGTAGGGGATATCATTCGCTTAACAAGGCTGGCATCCGGTCTGACACAGGAGCAGCTTTGTGAAAATATATGCTCCAGAGAAACCATGTCCCGTATAGAAAACGGGAAACATAAAGTACTCGGAAGGGACACTGTATGGCTCAATGGTAGGATATTCATCCCCAGCCACAACCACACCGTCTGCCTTTGCAGAGAAGCTTCCGGCAGCTCCTGCACTTCCTAAAATCAGCGTCAATGCCGCTAAAACAATCAAACCGTATTTTTTGATATTCTTCATCGTTTGTATTCCTCCTTTAAAATAGTTCCATTAGTGTAATACAAAAAAGTCCAAAAGACCATGGCAAAATTGGAAAAAATGAAAAATTTGTAAAATTTTTTTACAAAAGAACACAGTCTTGTCTGTCTCAAGGCAATAAGCTATAATAATTTCATGTCAGGAGTATCACCTGACCGTAAATAAGAATTGCACTTGAAATGGAGAGATGAAACAATGCCGCAGAATTTTTATGAACTTGTATGGATATTTATCGTATACGCCTTTCTTGGCTGGTGCACGGAGGTTTCCTACGCCGCCCTTGACACCGGAAAATTTGTAAACCGGGGATTTTTAAACGGACCGTATTGTCCGATATATGGTTGTGGAGTGGTAATCGTCGTGGCTATCTTAACACCCCTAAAGGACAATTTGCTGATATTATTCGTGGGTTCCTTCCTTCTAACCTCTATCCTGGAATTTGTTACAGGCTATATCTTAGAAAAAGTATTCCATAACAAATGGTGGGATTATTCTAATAAGCCGTTTAACATCAAGGGCTATGTCTGCCTGAAATTTTCAATTTACTGGGGACTTGCCTGCACCTTTATTATGGACGTGCTCCATCCTATCATATATAAAGGGATTACCGCTATTCCCCACCTGTTAGGATTAATTTTATTGATAGTGTTTATGGGTGTTTTTGTTGTAGATTGTTGTATCACCGTATCAACTATCCTGAAATTCAACAAACGCCTGAAGGTGATGGACGAGATGGCGGCAACGATTCACCGGCTTTCCGATGAAATCGGCGTGAATATTTATGAAAATGTGACCGGAGTCATTGAAAAATCCGAAGAATTTCAGGAAAGTCATGCAGAGCTGATAGATAAGATAGTTGAGAAAAAAGAAGACATCATGGATTTACCGGGAGCCGCAAAAGAAAAACTCGTAGATACGGCGGAAAATACAAAACTTGCCATCAGTGAAAATATTATGGAGGCAAAGAGCAGCCTTGCAGCAAAGACCGCGGAATTGACGGAAAAAAATGCCGAATGGAAGAAAAATCAGGAAGAAAAAAAACGGGAATGGGAAGAACTTATTGCCGAGTATAACAAAATGTATGACCAGAAGAGCGCCGGATTTAAACGTCTCTTAAAGGCATTTCCCGATATGAAATCCAGGGACCTCAACGAGAGCCTGCAAAAATACAAGAAGCACTTTAACATCGGCAAACGTTTTGACAAGGAAGATGAAAAATAAGTGAGAGGTGAATTATGATAAGAACAGTAAGCACAGAGGAAATCATCAAAAATGTAAAAGAAATGTGTATTGAGGCAAATCATTTTTTATCCAAAGATATGGATGAAGCCATGAAAAATGCCGTTACTACCGAAAAATCAGAACTTGGCAGAAAAATATTAAACCAGTTACAGGATAATTTAAAAATTGCAGATGAAGAAATGATACCAATTTGCCAGGATACAGGTATGGCAGTCTTGTTTTTAGAGGTAGGGCAGGATGTGCATTTTGAAGGAATGGCGATTGAAGACGCTGTCAACGAGGGAGTGCGCCAGGGCTATACGGAGGGCTTTTTGCGGAAATCCGTGGTGAAGGACCCACTTATCCGTGAAAACACCAGGGACAACACGCCGGCAGTGATTCATTACTCCATTGTGCCGGGGGATAAGGTGAAAATCACCATGGCGCCTAAGGGATTCGGCAGTGAAAATATGAGCCGTGTCTTTATGCTAAAGCCGGCTGACGGTATCGAGGGGGTAAAAAATGCCATTCTTACCGCAGTAAAAGATGCCGGACCAAACGCCTGCCCGCCGATGGTAGTGGGCGTGGGCATAGGAGGTACTTTTGAAAAATGCGCCCTTCTTGCAAAAAAAGCACTGACCCGTCCGGTGAATGAGCATTCCGATATTCCTTACGTAAAGGAATTAGAAAATGAGATGTTGGAAAAAATCAATAAGCTTGGTATCGGTCCCGGCGGACTTGGCGGTACCACTACAGCCTTAGCCGTTAATATCAACACTTATCCGACTCACATTGCAGGGCTTCCGGTGGCAATTAATATTTGCTGCCACGTCAACCGCCATGTGGTCCGTGAACTTTAAAAATTTGCAGCAGAAAGGATAATCTCATGGATAAATACATTACAACTCCCATTACAGCAGAAGTAACGAAGGATTTAAAATCCGGTGATTACGTCTATATCACCGGAACAATCTAT
>JAGAIK010000585.1 GCA_017626625.1 Roseburia sp. | reverse complement strand
CTGTTTGCCAACTTTGCCGAGGCGATTGCCGAGGGCAGAGGAAAGGCGCAGGCGGATTCCCTTCGTGCCGCAAAGCATGATGTGGAAGCACATAAAATTCCTTCTGCAGATAAGAAGACCATGATTACCAAAATTCCTTCTGCGAATCTGGTAAAGGGAGATATCGTCATCGTCAAAGCGGGAGAGCAGATACCGGGGGACGGTGAGGTCATCGAGGGAGCAGCCAGCGTAGATGAGAGTGCCATTACCGGTGAATCCGCCCCGGTCATTCGTGAGGCGGGCGGTGACAGAAGCGCCGTGACCGGAGGAACCAGGGTATTATCTGACCAGATTGTGATTCGGATTACCAGCGAACCGGGAGAAAGCTTCTTAGACAAAATGATTGCCATGGTGGAGGGGGCATCCCGAAAGAAAACGCCCAACGAGATTGCACTGGAAATCTTTCTTGTGGCGCTTTCCATCATCTTTATTCTGGTTGTCATGGCACTGTATGGGTATTCCCTGTTTTCTGCCAGACAGATGGGCATTGTAAATCCCACTTCCGTCACAGCTCTGGTAGCATTGCTGGTGTGCCTTGCACCCACTACCATCGGTGCATTGCTGTCAGCCATCGGTATTGCCGGAATGAGCCGTTTGAATCAGGCAAATGTCCTGGCTATGAGCGGCCGTGCCATTGAGGCGGCAGGTGATGTGGATACGCTGCTTCTGGATAAAACCGGTACCATTACGCTGGGTGACAGACAGGCATCCGAGTTTATTCCGGTGGACGGACATGACGCTAAGGAGCTGGCAGATGCAGCACAGCTTGCCTCCCTGCCGGATGAAACGCCGGAAGGAAGAAGCGTGGTAGTGCTTGCAAAGGAAAAGTTCGGCATCCGGGAAAGAAAGCTTTCCGACACCAATATGGAGTTTATTCCCTTTACCGCAAAGACCCGTATGAGCGGTGTCAATGTGGACGACAGAGAAATCCGTAAAGGTGCAGCGGATTCCATCAAACAGTATGTGGAAGCTCACGGCGGCATATACAGTAAAGAGTGCGCAGAAACCGTTAAGAGAATCGCAAACCAGGGCGGTACGCCCCTGGTAGTGACAGACCGCCACATTGTACTGGGCGTTGTCTATCTGAAGGATATTATTAAGTCCGGCGTCAAGGAAAAATTTGCTGATTTAAGAAAGATGGGGATTCGCACCGTCATGATTACCGGTGATAACCCTCTTACGGCGGCAGCCATCGCAGCGGAAGCAGGCGTGGACGATTTTCTGGCAGAGGCTACGCCGGAAGGAAAGCTTGCCATGATTCGCGAGCTGCAGTCAAAGGGACATATGGTAGCCATGACAGGCGACGGTACCAATGACGCTCCGGCGTTGGCACAAGCGGATGTTGCAGTGGCGATGAATACCGGTACGCAGGCAGCCAAAGAGGCAGGAAATATGGTGGATCTTGACAGTTCCCCAACGAAATTAATTGACATCGTCAGAATCGGAAAACAGCTTCTGATGACAAGAGGAAGTCTTACCACCTTTAGTATCGCAAATGACGTGGCAAAGTATTTTGCAATTATCCCGGCATTGTTTATGGGGCTGTACCCGGGGCTGGCAGCTCTCAACATCATGGGGCTGCACAGTGCGGAAAGTGCAATCTTCTCTGCGATTATTTACAACGCATTGATTATTATTGCCCTGATTCCGTTGGCGCTTAAAGGCGTAAAATATCGTGAGGTATCAGCCGGAAAGCTTCTTTCAAGAAACCTTCTGATTTATGGCGTAGGCGGTATTATAGCACCATTTATCTGTATCAAACTCATTGATGTAATACTGGCAGCCTGTGGATTATTTTAATAAGGTGACCGGAAGAAAGGAGTTAGAACAATGAGTGCAAAAAAAGTAATTGGAAAAACAGCTATTTTATTCTTTCTTATGATGTTTATCACAGGATTTCTTTATACGATGGTGATGACGGGAGTCGGACAGTTGTTCTTTAAGCATCAGGCAAACGGCAGTATTATAGAAGTGGACGGTGTGAAATATGGCAGCGAGCTGTTGGGACAGAGATTTCAGGACCCCTCCCATTTGTGGGGAAGAATTGTGCTGCCGGATGTAAGCACCTATACGGATGATGAGGGAAACGCTCTGATGTATGCCTGGGCTTCTAATAAATCACCGGCAGGCGACGAGCAGGCATACGGAGAGGAAAACTATCAGGACAGCTTTGAAGCGGCAGTTGCCGAAAGAGTGGAAATGATTAAGG
Organism: Roseburia sp.; assembly: GCA_017626625.1. Lineage (GTDB taxonomy): Bacteria > Bacillota > Clostridia > Lachnospirales > Lachnospiraceae > Roseburia. The sequence goes on along the minus strand of JAGAIK010000585.1, from coordinate 834 downwards.
AGGCAAATCCGGATGCCGCAATGGATACCATTCCGGTAGAGCTTGTGACCTGTTCCGGAAGCGGTCTTGACCCCCATATTTCTCCGGCGGCAGCAGAATATCAGGTGCCGAGGCTGGCAAAGGAAAATCATATGACTGCGGACGAGGTCAGGGCAATCATCGAAAAATATACCGACGGTAAATTTTTAGGTATCTTTGGAGAAGAAACCGTAAATGTCTTAGAGGTGAATCTGGCACTGGAAGGAATCCTTGAATGAATGATTTGGAACGAAATCCTGACGCTTATCTGAAAATGATAGAACAGGAAGAGCAAAGAGACAACAAAGGAAAACTGAAGATTTTCTTCGGATATGCAGCAGGCGTAGGCAAAACCTACGCCATGCTGTCTGCTGCGAAAAAGGAGCAGAAAGCCGGGGCAGATATTGTCATCGGCTATTTAGAGCCCCATGCCAGACCGGATACCAGGAAAATGGCGGAGGGATTAGAAGCGCTGCCTGTGAGAGAAATGCGGGTGGGGAAAATTACGGTGAAGGAAATGGACATTGATGCCGTTTTAAAGCGCAGTCCCAAGATCGTCCTGATTGACGAGATGGCGCACACCAACGCCGACGGCTGCAGGCATCCGAAGCGCTATCAGGATATTCAGGAAATTTTAAATGCGGGAATTGATGTGTATACCACCTTAAACGTGCAGCATATTGAAAGCGTTCATGATAAAGTTGCGGCGATTACGGGGATAACGGTCAGGGAGAGAATCCCGGATAAAATATTTGACCGTGCGGACCAGATTGAGATGGCGGATATACAGCCGGAGGAGCTGACACAGCGCCTTCG
>JAGAIK010000584.1 GCA_017626625.1 Roseburia sp. | reverse complement strand
TTTATAAAAATTTCACTTGTCATCTTTCCATTCCTGTACTATAATTATCTTACATTTGCAAATGTCTTTTTGAAATATATATTATTATTTACACATTACTGCTTCTACGCAACATTTTGGAAGTATCCTGATTTTAACACATTTCACTTCTGCAAAGCAGAAGTCACGGCAATTCGCCACATTATCATCTTTTACAACCTACAAAAGGAGGATTTTTATGCCCGAACATACGAATACAAAACTGACTCCGTCACAATTATCACCTGCATCTGCTGTGAAAACCAAATTTCCTCACCGCAGATTAGAAGATTTGAACCTGTTAGATGATTTTCTTTTCCGACAAATGCTGCTTCAGGAGGATATCAGCGAAGAATTTTGCCGGATTCTCCTTAGCACCATTTTAGGAAAACCCATTCGGAAGGTTCGCGTGGTTCCACAAAAAGAGATTCCCGGAATCGACACCCACCAGCACGGTATCCGAATGGATGCCTATATCAAAACCGTTCCCGATGACCTCTCACTCACCCACGAAGCTTCTCTTGACGCTGAGGTTCTCCCTGCCATCTATGATATCGAACCAAATACACGCTACGAAAAAGAAACGCTCCCCAGACGGATGCGCTACTATCACGGGCTTATTGACACCCAGCTTCTCGCCTCCGATATGTCCTACCGCTCACTGCCGGAAGTTGTCATCATCACTATTCTGCCCTACGACCCTTTCGGGAAGAACCGCATGGTTTACACCATTCAAAATCAATGTCTGGAAGAAACTTCCCTTCCTTACGACGACGGAGCAAAAAAGATTTTCCTCTACACCAGAGGAACCAAAGGAAACCCTAGTCAGGAGCTTTGCGATATGTTAAAATACTTAGAAGAAACCACGGCAAAAAATGTCACCAACCAGGACATTGCCGCTGTGGAAAGCCTCGTAAACAAAGTCAAGCGCAGGAAGGAGGTCAGTATCAGCTATATGAAATCTTGGGAATTGGAACAGATGATTCGGGACGAAGCCACGCAGGAGGGACTTCAGAAAGGACGACAAATTGGAAAAGAAGAAGCTAGACAGGAAGACATTAAAATTTTTATAGAAACCTGCCGGGAGTTCGGTGCCTCTAAAGAAGATACCGCTTTAAAATTAGCAGAAAAATATCACCTTTCCGCAGACGATATTCAGAATTATATGGAGAACTACTGGACTTAATTTTTAGCCATAGGGTGTCTGTCCGCTTCATACCGCAAAAGACACCCTGTTTCTTACTTTTTCACTATACCAAATTAATTGCTTTTATAGCTATATTTATCATTAGAAGTATTCTATATTTTACACATTTCACTTCTGTAAAGCAGAAGTCACGGCAATTCGCCGCATTATCATCATTTACAACCTACAAAAGGAGGATTTTTATGCCCGAACATACGAATACGAAACTGACTCCGTCACAATTATCACCTGCATCTGCTGTGAAAACCAAATTTTCTCACCGCAGATTGGAAGATTTGAACCTGTTAGATGATTTTCTTTTCCGACAAATGCTGCTTCAGGAGGATATCAGCGAAGAATTTTGCCGGATTCTCCTTAGCACCATTTTAGGAAAACCCATTCGGAAGGTTCGCGTGATTCCGCAAAAAGAAATTCCCGGAATTGACACCCACCAGCACGGTATCCGAATGGATGCCTATATCAAAACCGTTTCCGATGACCTCTCACTCACCCACGAAAATTCTCTTGACGCCGAGGTGCTCCCCGCTATCTACGATATCGAACCAAATACCCGCTATGAAAAGGAAACTCTCCCCAGACGAATGCGCTACTATCATGGGCTTATCGACACCCAGCTTCTCGCCTCCGATATGTCCTACCGCTCACTGCCGGAAGTTGTCATCATCACCATTCTGCCCTACGACCCCTTCGGGAAAAAACGTATGGTCTATACTATCCAAAATCAATGTCTCGAAGAATCTTCTCTTTCTTACGATGACGGAGCAAAAAAGATTTTTCTCTACACCAGAGGAACCGAAGGAAACCCTAGCCAGGAACTTTGCGATATGTTAAAATACTTAGAAGAAACGACAGCCAAAAATGTGACCAATCAAAACATTGCCGCCGTGGAAAGCCTCGTAAACAAAGTCAAACGCAAAAAGGAGGTCAGTATCAGCTATATGAAATCTTGGGAATGGGAACAGATGATTCGGGAAGATGCCACACAGGAAGGACTTCAGAAAGGACGACAAATTGGAAAAGAAGAAGCCAGACAGGAAGACATTAAAATTTTTATAGAAACCTGCCGGGAGTTCGGTGCCTCTAAAGAAGATACCGCTTTAAAATTAGCAGAAAAATATCACCTTTCCGCAGACGATATTCAGAATTATATGGAGAACTACTGGGCTTAATCTCCAACCACCTCTCTGCTGAGTTATAGGGTGCAGACGATTTCCCGGACTAATTATGCCATTAGTCCAGGGTTTCGTCTGCACCCATAGTTCTATAATCCTGATAATTTTTTAATGCGTAATTCATTTGTCAGAATGCACGATGAGAGCGTCTAACTCATGCCGGAAGCTTTTTTAGACACAAAAAAATCAGCCAATTTAAAAGGCTGATTTTTCGAAGTTCCATAGTCGATGCGACAGGATTTGAACCTGCGACCTC
>JAGAIK010000583.1 GCA_017626625.1 Roseburia sp. | reverse complement strand
TATTCTTATATGCAGCAACTGTTTTCCGAAGTAACCGAACGTTTCGGCGGCATAGACGTGCTCATTAACAATGCAGGCATTTCACATATCGGACTGCTGAGCGATATGACCATAGAAGAATGGAACCGTATTGTAAATACCAATCTCACCTCCGTATTTTCCTCCTGCAAATTAGCAATCCCCTATATGGTGCACCAAAAAGCCGGAAAAATCATTAACATTTCCTCCGTCTGGGGCATTGCCGGAGCCTCCTGCGAAGTAGCGTATTCCGCATGTAAAGGCGGCGTCAACGCATTCACCAAGGCGCTTGCCAAAGAGTTAGCCCCCAGCAACATTCAGGTCAATGCCATTGCCTGCGGTGTCATTGATACCCAAATGAACGCCTGCTTTTCCGAAGAAGAGCGGGAGGCGTTGGCGGAAGAGATTCCCGCAGGACGCTTTGGACTGCCGGAGGAAGTGGCAGCCCTTGCCCTGCAGCTTGCCACAGGAAATGATTATCTCACGGGACAGATTATCACTTTAGACGGCGGCTGGCTGTAAGTTCTCATAAAGCAAGAAATAACTTCGCGTTCTGCGCATTTTCATAATTTCCTCCTGTTTTTATACTAGAATAGAAATCAAAACAGACACCAAACAGGTCTATCAGCACGAGGTAGCTTTATGAATTTGGGGGAACGCATTCAATATCTTTTAGATGAAAAAGAAATAACCCAGCGGGAATTAGCAGAAAAACTCCATATGACTCCCAACACAATCAACGGTTATATCAAGAACCGCCGCAGCCCGGACTGTGCCACGATTGTGCAGATTGCCAGAAATTTAGACACCAGTTCTGATTACCTTCTTGGAAATACCCCCTGCCGCACTTCTCCGCAAACCTCTATCTCCCCCGACGAAACTCTGCTGCTCAATAATTACCGCGGTCTCGATGACGAATACAAAACCGTTTTAACGGAAATCTCCTCCTGTCTTTATCGCAACTGCCAGCACCCGGAAAAAATACCGTAGACCCATACAGCGTATCTGTACAAACCTACGGTATTTTCATCTCACTTATAAAATCGCATCATACACCGGTTCCCATTCCTCCGGCACTTCCAGCTCCAGTTTTCCTTCCGTTTCAGTCTCCAGCACAATCACGGTTCTCGGCGGTATGGTCAAAAGCCGTTTATCCTGAAACTCTGTAAATTCCTCCATGTTTTTTCCGTCCTCATATTCCACGGAGGTATTCACACACACCTTCCACTGCAGTCCCTCCGGCAAATCGGGCAGTTGCATTCTAAGGGGCTCCCAATAGGCGTTCATGGCATAAAATACAATTTCATCCTTCGTATCCGCCTCGTCCCGTCCTGCATACATAATGCCAATCAGCCGTGTGTTGTACTCCGTTCCGCCTTTCCACGGCGCACCATTGTGAAAGCTGATTTCCGGCAGATTACAGGATACCCCCTTGGTGGTTTTCCTCAAAATTGCATATTTTTTACGGAATGCAATCATGTAACGGCAGAAATCATGGATTTCCCTGTATTCCTCCAACCTTGTCCAGTCTAGCCAGGAAATGATATTGTCCTGACAATAGGCGTTGTTATTTCCAAACTGGGTATTGCAAAATTCATCCCCGGCATAAAACATGGCAGAACCGCGGCTGCACATTAACGTGGCAAAAGCATTTTTTATCATTCTGCGGCGCAGCCCTTTTACCTGAGGGTCATCCGTCTCTCCCTCCACGCCGCAGTTCCAACTGTTTCCATTATTATCACCGTCCGTATTGTCCCAGCCGTTTTTCTCATTATGCTTCGTGTTGTAGGAGTACAGGTCATACAGC
>JAGAIK010000582.1 GCA_017626625.1 Roseburia sp. | reverse complement strand
GATTTCTCAGGATTCTCTCTTGTTTTCTTCCCATAAATACCCCTTTGCGAAAAACTTTTTCTTTTATTTTACTATTTTTTCCGAAAAGTGGCTTGTTTTCTATATCATTAGTGCGAATTATTTTTGCCTTTCAAAGCTGGTCTATATTGCCATTTCTTGCGGAATATTTTGACATTGACTTTGCCGTTCTGATAAATGAAAGAAACTTTCCTGAGAATCAAAAAAGACTTACCCGTCAGGTTGTCCCTTTCGGATAAGTCCTCATGTCCGCTTATTAATTAGGCAACTGCTTTCTTTGCCATCTCTGCTAATGCTGCAAATCCCTCAGCGTCATTTACTGCCATCTCTGCTAACATTTTACGGTTGATTTCAACACCGGATACTTTTAATCCGTGCATCATCTGGCTGTAAGAGATACCGTTCATTCTTGCTGCAGCGTTGATACGTGCAATCCATAACTGACGGAACTGTCTCTTTCTCTCTTTTCTGCCTGCATAAGAACTTGTTAAGGCTCTCATAACAGACTGTTTTGCTACACGGTACTGTTTGGAACGTGCGCCTCTGTAACCTTTTGCTAATTTTAATACTCTATTATGTTTCTTCTTAGCGTTTAAGCCGCCTTTAATTCTTGCCATGACTTATTCCTCCTTAACCTGATTCTTACAAATATGGTAAAATCTTCTTCATATTCTTAACGTTTGTAGAATCCACCATTGCCGGTTTTCTTAAGTTTCTCTTGGTCTTGGTGGTTTTCTTGGTTAAGATATGTCTCTTGTAAGCTTTATTTCTTTTTAATTTTCCTGTTCCTGTTACTTTGAAACGTTTTGCAGCTGCTCTTCTTGTTTTCATTTTTGGAATGATATGTTCCTCCTTAAAATAATTATTTCTTTTCTGCCAACACCATGCTGATGCTTCTGCCTTCAACTTTTGGTGCCTTTTCCACTACTGCTACCCCGGCAAGGCTCTCTGCGAAATCATCCAAGATGTGTTTGCTCGCATTCATATGTGCCATTTCACGCCCACGGAACCTTAAAGTAATCTTTACTTTATCGCCCTTGCTTAAGAATTTTTTTGCAGCATTCATTTTGGTGTTTAAATCGTTGGAATCGATATTAGGTGACAAGCGAATCTCTTTCAGTTCTACCACCTTTTGTTTCTTTCTGGCTTCTTTTTCTTTTCTCGCCATCTCGTAACGGTATTTGCCGTAGTCGATAATCTTACATACCGGTGGTTTTGCGGTCGGAGCAATTTTTACTAAATCAAGTTCCGCCTCTTCCGCTAATTTCATTGCTTCCCTTGCTGACATAATGCCAAGCTGCTCGCCGTTTTCTCCAATCAGACGAATTTCCTTGTCTCTGATTTGTTCGTTAATCATTAACTCGCTAATGGTAGTGCACCTCCAAAATAATATTTTACACAAAAAAATAGTGGACAGACTATCCACTATACATTCCGAATCCGCAAGCTGCGATATTGAAATATGAACCATGAGTCACACGTTAATCGGTGCTCCGGTGAGAGTGGATACTCTACTTTGTTTTCAACAACTATTATAAATTATCACAGAAAATTCTTCCTGTCAAGCATTATTTTTGCTCATCAATTAATTTGCGAAGGCTCTGCTGCTCTTCGGTGCTGATTAAATGCTTCACATCCAGAATCGTAATCAGTTCTTTGCCTTTGGAAGCAATATTGTGAAAGCAGTTCTGTGTGGCATTCATAATCTCCGGCATGTTTTCGATTTCCCTGTCAGGTATCTCCACAATCTCACGGACGCTCTCCACCTCTAACCCCACCTTCATGCCGTCCACTCCGGCGACAATCACGTTCTGCACATTTCCCTCAGGATAATGAAAACGGGAGGCAAGACTGTAAATCGGCACAATATAACCATGCAGCTTTATCACGCCTTTAATGTTAGAAGGCGCCTCCGGCACTCCGAACACATTCATTCTCGTCTCGATGGACTCCACGTCGCTTACCGGTATTCCAAAACAAATCCCATTCAATAGGAAAGTCAATAACTGCATAACCCCATCTCCTTTTTCTTTGCTTCTCAAATTAATACTAACATCTCCCGGAACTTTTCGCAAGGACAACTTCCAAAAAGCTTTTTTGACATTTTCCCCTGTTTACCGTATGATAGTTGCAAAAGCTAAGAAAGGACGAAAACAAAATCTATGGAACGAAACATCATTGATTTACATGTACACTCCACCGAATCCGACGGCACCCTGACACCGGAAGAGGTGGTTGCCGCCGCAAAAGAGGCGGGGCTTTCCGCCATTGCACTGACCGACCACGACACCTGTTCCGGCGTCGCCAAGGCAAAAAAAGCCGCAGCAGAATGCGGCATGGAATTGATTCCCGGCATCGAGCTTTCCACCTCCCACACCTTCCCTAACGGAAAGGAAAAGGAAATCCATGTGGTGGGACTGTTTATTGATACGGAGAATCAGGCTCTTTTGGACAAGACCTCAGAATTTCGCGCCTGCCGAGACAGCCGCAACGAAAAAATGGTAGAAGCGCTTCAAAAGGAAGGTTTTCCCATTACCATGGAAGCCCTCCTGGCAGAAAATCCGGACTGTGTCATCACCCGCGCCAACAT
>JAGAIK010000581.1 GCA_017626625.1 Roseburia sp. | reverse complement strand
GGTTTTGGTTTCCGCTGCGGCTTTTTAGGGCTGCTGCATTTAGAGATTATCCAGGAGCGGTTAGAGCGTGAATTTAATTTAGATTTAGTGACCACGGCTCCGGGCGTTATCTATAAGGTGCATAAGACGGACGGGGAGGTCATTGAGCTGACCAATCCTTCCAACCTGCCGGATCCGTCAGAGATTGAATATATGGAGGAACCGGTGGTGTCGGCGGAAATCATGGTGACCAGCGATTATGTGGGTGCCATCATGACCCTGTGCCAGGAACGCCGGGGCGTGTATATCAGCATGGAATATTTAGAGGAAACCCGTGCCCTGATTAAATATGATTTGCCGTTAAATGAGATTATTTACGATTTCTTTGACGCATTAAAGTCCCGTTCCAGAGGCTATGCTTCTTTTGATTATGAGTTAAAGGGCTATGAGCGTTCCGAACTGGTGAAATTAGACATTTTAATCAACCGGGAGCAGGTGGATGCCCTGTCCTTTATCGTGTTTAAAGACAGCGCTTACGAGCGGGGCAGAAAAATGTGTGAGAAGTTAAAGGAAGAGATACCGAGACACTTATTCGAAATCCCAATCCAGGCGGCAGTGGGCGGAAAAGTCATCGCCAGGGAGACCGTAAAGGCAATGCGCAAAGACGTTCTTGCCAAGTGTTACGGCGGCGATATTTCCCGTAAGAGAAAGTTGCTTGAAAAACAGAAAGAGGGAAAGAAGAGAATGCGCCAGGTGGGGAATGTGGAAATCCCGCAGGAGGCATTTATGAGTGTGCTGAAATTAGATGAGGATTAGGAGATGGGGAAAAAAGAATTAGAGCTTTATATCCATATTCCCTTTTGCGTCAAAAAATGTAAGTACTGTGATTTCCTTTCTTTTCCGGCAGACGAAGGTACCCAGGAGGCTTATGTGGCTGCGCTGAAAAAGGAGATTGCCTTTTATGGGAGGAAGTATCCGGAGCGGGTTTTGACGACGGTTTATATCGGCGGCGGGACCCCCTCCTGGCTGACGGAGCGCCATATGGCGGAGATTTTGTCGGAGGTGTTCCGCAGTTTTACCGTGGCGCCGGAGGCGGAGATTTCCATTGAGTGCAATCCGGGAACCATTACCAGCCATAAGTTTCAGGTGTATAGGGACAGCGGCATTAACCGCTTAAGCATCGGGCTGCAGTCGGCGGATAATGAGGAATTAAAGGTGTTAGGGCGGATACACACCTGGGAACAGTTCTTAAAGACCTATGAGATGGCGCGGAATCACGGATTTTCCAATATCAATATTGACCTCATGTATTCCCTGCCGGGGCAGACGGCGGAAACATGGTATGCTTCCCTGCAGAAAGTGCTGCGGTTAAGACCGGAGCACATTTCGGCTTATTCCCTTATCATAGAAAAGGGGACGCCTTTTTATGATTTGTATAAATTTGATGCGGTCAAACAGCAGGCGGGACTGCCGACGGACGCCCTGCCAAACGAAGAGGAAGTTTACCGTATGACAAAGATGACGGAGCAGGTGCTGCATGAGGCAGGATATGAGCATTATGAGGTCTCTAATTTTGCCCTGCCGGGGTTTGCCTGCCGCCACAATATTGGTTACTGGAAACGTGCCGATTATCTGGGAGTGGGCTTAGGTGCTGCCTCTCTGTTAGACAATATCCGCTATACCAATACCGGTGAACTTTATACTTATTTGGAAGAGGCGGAGCACCTCCGTGCAGGCTTGTGGCAGCAGGAGCAGGCGGACGGAACAACAGCAGAGCTGCCCGCCGTAAATCTTCATGCCGCAGTGGAGCCGGTGGGAAGAAAGGCGCAGATGGAGGAAACCATGTTTTTGGGGCTGCGTATGACGGAGGGGGTTTACCGCACGGATTTTGAGCGGGATTTCGGCATTCCGGTGGAGGCGGTTTATGGAACGGTGCTCCAGCGTCTACAGGAGGAACAGCTCCTGTTGAAGCGGGAGGGCAGGATTTTCCTTACGGAAAGGGGACAGGACGTGAGCAATTATGTGCTGGCGCAGTTTTTGTTAGATTAAGAGAAAATCAGAAATTCTTAAGAAATTATTCAGTAGTCTTTTCTTTTGGGATAAGGTATGATGATAAGTAGGAAGAATAACAGAAAGAACGGGCTGTAACGTGGGAAGACGAAGGAAAAAAATTCTAAAAAATCTGATATGTATTACTTATTGCGCCATTGAGCTGGGGATTGTCCTGCTGGCGTTTAAAGGCGGAGAGCATATCATACAAAAAATACATCCGGAGGCTGGGGAGCTGCCTGTAATTCAAGGGGAAGTCCTGGTATTAGACGGGGAGACGGATACTGCATTAGAAGAGGACAGGCTGACGGTCTGCATTGACGCGGGACATGGCGGAAAGGACAACGGCTCCGATTACCGCCTGCGTTATGAAAAAAATGATAACTTAAAAATCGCCCAGGCAGTGGCGGCATATCTGACGGAACAGGAGGTGCAGGTGATTATGACCCGCAGCGACGATACCTTTTTGTCGCTGGAGGAACGCACCACCTTTGCCAATGAGAAGGAGGCGGACTATTTTGTCTCCCTGCACCGGAATACCGGGGACGGAAACGGGGTGGAGACCTGGATTGGCAGCAATGCCACTGAGGAAACGGAAGCTTTAGCG
>JAGAIK010000580.1 GCA_017626625.1 Roseburia sp. | reverse complement strand
TGTAAAAACCTACACCGCCATAATCACTCCGCCGTCATTGGCATACATGCTGCTAACCCCTGCTGTGTCTAACACAATGATTTCTTTGAATTTGGCAAGCTCCTCCACCTTTTCTTTTACTGCCTGGGCGCGTTCCGGGCAGTTGCAGTGGGAGATGGCAAGGATGCGGTTTTCGCAGTCTTTTGTCTTTGCAATCATGCTCTGCACCATTTTTTCTAATGCTTTGTTCATGCCTCTTGCCTGACCTAACTGGCAGATGGTGCCCTCTTTTGTGGAGCCCATGACTGGTTTTATGTTCAGGGTGTTGGCGATGAAAGCTTTGAGGTTGCTGAGACGACCGTTTTTGCGCAGGGTTTCTAGGGTTTCGAGTACAAAGTAGGTGTTCATGGAGCTGATGTATGCTTCGGTTTTTTCTACTACTTCCTCAAAGGGCAGACCTGCTTCTTCTAGTTCTCTTATTTTTAGTCCGATGAGGGTCTGACCGATGGAGGCAGAGCGGGAGTTGAAAACGTATATTTTTTTAGCGTCTCCGTGTTCTTCTTCGAAGAGATTTTTTCCTAAAACGGCGCTGTTGTAGGAGCCGCTGAGTTCAGCGGAAAGGGTCACGGCATAGACGTGCTCTGCTTCTCCCTCATAGCTTTCCATATATTGTTCCGGGGACGGGCAGGAGGATTTGGGGCCTGTGGCGCTCTCTCTTACTCTCTTTAAAAAGTCCTGCTGATTAAAAGTTTCATCATCCTTTATTCTGCAGCCTCCCACCTCAAGTTCTAATGCCACGGATGCGAAATGCGGGTCTGCTTTTAACTGTTCTGTTAATTCTCCGCAACTGTCAATCACAATTTTATACATGTTTCTTCCTCCAACCTTCTTATTGTTCTTTATTTTTAGATACTTTTATATTTGTTATTCACAAACTTTTCACATGTTGTCTATTTCTTTGATAAGTAGTTTTCATTACTACGTGATAGTATCATAAAAACTGTACTTTGTATAGGGGGTTTTCTAAAATTTCAAAAATTTTTCAGCAAAATGATGCAGCCCGGATAAAGTTAATCACAGAGGACAAAATCAGAAATCCCCCAGGGCAGCATGTGCCCTGGGGGTTCTGACGTGGAATGATATCTATACAAAGTTTAACTATTTAACGGTAATCTTGATAGATGCCTTCTTTCCGCTTCCATCTTTTGCTTTCGCTGTAATGGTTACGGTTCCTTTCTTTTTCGCAGTTACCTTACCGTTCTTATTGACGGTTGCAACCTTGTTGTTGGATGAGGTCCATGTTACTTTTGCATTGTCTACTGTCGCCGGTTTCACGGTCAGCTGCAGCTTCTGGGTGCCTTTGACTTTCATCGTCTTTTCACCCTTGATGCTTAACTTGGCTACCTTGACTGCACTCTTCTGTGTCTTTAATTTCACAGATGCTTTTTTGCCGTCCGCTGTCGTCGCTGTAATGGTTACCGTCTTTCCTGCTTTCTTAACAGTTACTTTACCGCTTGAGGTTACGGTTGCCACCTTTTTATTGGAAGAGGTCCATTTCACTGCTGCATTCTTTGCATCTGCGGTGGTAGGTGCAACGACTGCCTTGAACTGGTATTTCATACCCTTCTTAGCTTTTAAGGTTCCGGAAACATTCTGCCCGCCTAAGGTAATGGATACTTTTTCGGTTCTCTGGCTTACGGTAACGGTTACTGTTGCACTCTTGCCATCTGCGGTGGCAGTTACGGCAGCTGTACCATTTCCGACTGCGGTGATGGTTCCGTCTGATGATACAGTTGCAACATTTGCATTGGAAGTAGTCCATGTCACAGTCTTATTGGAAGCATTTTCCGGTGTTACAGTCGCATTGACTTTTGCTGTTGCTCCAATCGTGTCAAATGCTACGGCAGACTGGTCAACCTTTACTTCCGCTACGGCTACTGTTGCAGGTGCTGGTGTCGGGTCCGGCGCTGGTGTCGGGTCTGGTGCTGGTGTTGGGTCTGGTGTCGGGTCCGGTGCTGGTGTTGGGTCTGGTGTCGGGTCCGGCGTCTTTGCCGTTACAACCAGGGTACCGTCTTTTGTTGCAACTTCATAGTTTGCAGCTTCTCCTGTTAAAGTTACATTGATAGCATAAGTGCCTGCTGCTAAAGCCGCAGTCTCTTTACTGCCATTTACTGCTGCTTCTGCTGTCACCCCTGCATCTGCCAGAGTTTCATTATTTACAAGACCCTCGGATGTTACTTCTAATTTTGCGGTATCACCCTCGGTAATGGTCTCGTCTGCTGCCAAAATGGTTAATGCTGCCTTATTTACAGTAAGCTTTGCTACAAGCTCTCTTTCTGCTGACAGTTCATAATTGTCATCTGCTGCATAAGCCATTACATAGACATCTTTTTCTCCGGCTGTCGGCATCTCATCCTCTTTCACCTTTAATGCCACGCCTTCCTCGCCGTCTCCATACATGATGACTGCGTCACTTAATTTCTGTCCATAAGTAATCGGCTCCGCTTTTACATTTTCTGCCTTGAGTGTTTCCACATCAATCATCTGCTTTGCAACGGTCACTGCAGCTGCAGGAGAAGATGCAGTATCATCAGCCGTGGTAACTTCTATATAGAAGTGATAATTGCCTGCATCCACGCTGCCGATGCTCTCTTTTATCTCATAACCGTCCGCTGAGGAGAAAAGATATTCTTCTGCTTCATTTACTTCCTTTTCTGCTACGGTAGTCTCCTCTTTGCCCTCTTTTCCTTCCTCGTCCACACTCTTATAATATACACGGTAAGATTTTACATTGTCCGCTGTTACTGTTGCAGATACAGTAGCCTTGTCCGTACTGCCATAGACAAGATTTGACGCATCATTTGCCGTCATATCTTTAAAGGTAATACTTGTTACCGCCACGCTGACTTTATCTGTATTTTCAGAATACTTAACATATTTATTCTTATCGCTCTTGTAAAAATTTTCCTTCTCGCCGTCAGCGTTAATATCCGCTGTTACAATACAGAAATACTCGCCTGCGTCCTCTGCTTTTGCGCTGGAAATTTTGTATTCCGCAGATGTGGCATCCTTAATTTCCGTGTATCCAGCCTTCGCCTCGGCATCGGTCTTGCACCATTGATAGTTTACAGTATAATATGCTGCTGATGCACCCATATCACCCTTTGCTGTTAATGTAATCGTATCACCAAGCGCATATTTTTCTCCTCTGTCCGCAGCGCTTGTTTCTTCTACAGATACCGTCAATTCCGGCTCTGTAATTGTCACTGACGGTTTGTAAGTTGTATTCTTCTCATCCTTCAGCACATAATTAATACTATCTTTCAATTCATATTTCAGCTCATAACCGGTTAATTCTCCCATAGGCAGAGCCGCTGAAGGCGCCGACTCTATCTTTGTTTTATTCCCCTTTTCATCAACCTTATACCATGTCACTTCATATGCTTTATTTACGTTTGACGGATTCACAATATCATATAATTTTGTGCCGACATTATAGGTATCTTTGATTTCTCCTACGATTTCCTCAACGCCTTTGGTATTATCCACTACCTTTTTGTCTACGTTGAAGGTGTATTCTTCGCTCTCGATATATAATTTTCCGTCATCATCTGTTTTCCATG
>JAGAIK010000579.1 GCA_017626625.1 Roseburia sp. | reverse complement strand
TGCGTCGAACAGATAGAGAAGTAACGGAATTTAACGATATTATTGCTATTATGGAAAAATGTGATGTGTGCCGTCTGGCTTTAAACAATGACGGCTATCCGTACATATTGCCCCTTAATTTTGGAATGGAAGTGAAAGACAACAGAATTACCCTGTATTTTCACGGGGCGACGGAAGGCACAAAATATGAGCTGATGGAAAAAGACAACAGAGCCAGTTTTGAAATGGACTGTGAACATCTTTTAGTAACGGATGAAGAACACGGTAACTGCACCATGAATTATGAAAGCGTAATAGGACAGGGACACATCGAGATGCTTTCGGATGATGAAAAATTTGATGCCTTATGTATTTTAATGAAACATTATCATCAGGAAGAGTTTCCCTTTAATAAAGCAGTTATGCCCAAGACAAAGGTTTTTAAATTAGTTGTGGAACAGGTCACCGGAAAAATCAGGCTGAAAAAGAATAAATAGGAGATACCAGGAGAAAAGGGATAGCACATGGATAGTACACAATACTTTAGCGGATTGGCAGATGATTATGTTATCAGCAGACCTGCCTATGCCAAAGCCTTTGTAGAAAGCCTGTATTCCCGCTACGGCTTCTCGAAACAGTCGGTGATTGCGGACATAGGCTCGGGAACGGGAAAATTTGCAAAACAGCTGCTGGAACGCGGGAACTTTGTGTATGGCGTGGAACCCAATGCTGATATGCGGAATATCGCAGGGAAAGAATTAGAAGGCTTCGGGAAATTTTGCCCGGTGAACGGAACGGCGGCAGAAACAAACTTAGCGGAACAATCTGTTGATTTTGTTACGGCAGCCCAGGCGTTTCACTGGTTTGACGGTGCTCTTTTCCGAAGAGAATGTAAAAGAATCTTAAAGAGAAACGGACTGGTTTTTCTGATATGGAATCTGCGGGACACATCGGATAAAGTAAACCAAAGCAGTTTTGAAATATTTTCGGAGTATTGTCCGAAGTTTCATGGGTTTAGCGGCGGAGTGCAGAAGGACGACCCTCGGATAAGAGATTTTTTCCGTGGTAAATATGAGTATATCGAATTTGAAAACCCTCTTTTTTATGACAGGGAGAAATTTATCAGCCGCAGTTTATCCAGTTCCTATTCCCTGAAAAAAGAAGAGGAAAAATATGGAGAATACATCGCTGCGCTGTCTGAGCTGTTTGAGAGGTATGCAAAGGATGATGTGCTTACCGTGGCAAATAAGACCGTGGCGTATGTAGGGAAAGTGGAGTAGACCGGAGATGGGGTAACAGATGAAACTGTTACTCCCATACATCAAGCAATCTGTCTTTATAGTAATATTTGCTGTCTTTTTCGCCTATTTCTCTTATGACGCGGCAGGGGACACCAAACGCCACCACATTAGAAGGAATGTCATGTGTCACAACGCTCCCTGCACCTATCACAGAATTATCACCGATAGAGATGCCGGGCATAATCTGGCATCCGGAGCCAATCCACACATTTCTGCCCACATGTATCGGAAGATTATAAACATAATGATTTTCCCGAAGGATAGGCAGAACGGGATGCCCTGACGTGGTAAATACCACATTAGGAGAAATCATGCAGTAATCGCCAATGAAAATATGCTCGTCATCAACAAATGTTACGTTGGAATTGATATAAATCCCTTTCCCAAGATGGACATGCCTGCAGCCCCAGTTTGCATTTATTGGCGTTTCTACCGTACAGCCTTCTCCCACCTCTGCAAATATCTCTTTTAATAAACATTGCCGCTTTTCTGTTTCTGTTGCCAGAGTGGAGTTGTAGGTCATCATTTTGTTCTGGTAAATGTGCTGGTTGCCTAAAAAAGCAGGGTCATCATAGCGATAGGGCAGACCCTGTTCCTTTCTTTCTGTCTGCTTCATAATCAGCCTCCGTCATTTCAGATTTTAATTGAGGTAATCTTATCATATCGGCAGACGGGATACAACGCAATTTTACTCTGAAAACGAAAAAAAACCAGCTTTGAAAGGCAAAAATAATTCGCACTAATGATATAGAAAACAAGCCACTTTTCGGAAAAAATAGTAAAATAAAAGAAAAAGTTTTTCGCAAAGGGGTATTTATGGGAAGAAAACAAGAGAGAATCCTGAGAAATC
>JAGAIK010000578.1 GCA_017626625.1 Roseburia sp. | reverse complement strand
TTTATGTTTCCCGGACAGGGAGCACAGTACATAGGAATGGTAAAGGAATTTTACGAGCAGATGCCGGAATGCAAAGCTGTTTTTGAGGAAGCATCAAAGGCGTCCGGCTTGGATATCGCAGCCCTTTGCTTTGAGGAAAATGATAAAATCAATATTACCGAATACACACAGATTTGCATGCTGACAGCAGAAGTGGCAGTTTTGACCGCTTTGGAGAGCAGAGGCTATCACGCAGACGTAACCGCAGGCTTAAGCCTTGGGGAGTACGGAGCGTTAGTTGCAGCAAAGGTGCTTTCCGTATTGGATGCTTTTGCACTGGTGCGGAAAAGAGGAATCTATATGCAGGAGGCAGTTCCCACCGGAGGCGCCATGGCAGCCGTATTGGGCTTGGATGCGGGCGTGATTGAGGAGAAATGCCAGGAAACCGACGGAATTGTTTCCATTGCCAATTATAACTGCCCGGGACAGATTGTCATTACCGGGGAAGAGGCTGCTGTGGCAGCGGCAGGCGAAGCCTGCAAAGAGGCAGGGGCGAAAAGAGTGGTTCCGTTAAAGGTAAGCGGTCCCTTCCATTCGAAAATGCTTGTGGGAGCAGGAGAAAAATTAGGAAAAGAGTTAGAGCATGTCACGGTAAACACACCGCAGATACCATATCTTGCCAATGTAACGGCAGACTATGTGACAGACAGCAGTCAGGTAAAACCGCTGTTAGAGCAGCAGGTATCTTCCTCCGTGCGCTGGCAGCAGAGCGTGGAGCGCATGATTGCCGATGGTGTGGACGAATTTGTGGAAATTGGTCCGGGCAAAACCCTCAGCGGATTTATGAAGAAAATCAACAAAGAAGTGAAGGTTTACAACATTGACAAAATGGAAGATTTTGAGCGTTTTGTCAGTGAACATCCGTTGTCATAAAAAAGTGAAAAGAATGTCTGATACAGGCATTCTTTCCGTGGTTTAAAAATTGAAAGACAAGGTCTGCACCAGCAGACGAAGAAAGGCAGAGGTATTGATATGTTGACAGGCAAAGTGGCACTGGTAACGGGAGCGAGCCGTGGAATTGGAAGTGCAATCGCAAAGAGTCTTGCAAGAGAGGGAGCCTTTGTGATTGTAAATTACAATGGTTCAAAAGAAAAAGCGGAGGCAGTGGTATCAGAGATAAAGGCAGCAGGCGGGGACGGTGTTTCCGTGCAGTGTGACGTTTCTGATTTTACCGCCTGCGGAGCAATGATTGAGAACTGTATCAAAGAGTACGGACACATTGATATTCTGGTAAACAATGCTGGAATCACAAGAGACAATCTTCTGATGAAAATGAGCGAAGAGGATTTTGACGCCGTATTAAATACCAATTTAAAGGGTGCGTTCAACACTATCCGCCATATGTCACTCTATTTCTTAAAACAGCGTGCAGGCAGCATTATCAATATTTCCTCTGTCTCCGGCGTCATCGGAAATGCCGGACAGGCGAACTACAGCGCCAGCAAGGCAGGCGTTATCGGTCTGACTAAGAGCGTGGCAAGGGAACTGTCGAAACGCGGCATTACCTGCAATGCCGTGGCGCCGGGATTTATTGAGACAGAAATGACAGAGCAGATGCCGGAGAGCGCAAAGGAGGCGGTAAAACAGCAGATACCGTTACAGCGCACCGGTAAAGTGGAAGACATTGCAGAAACGGTTACATTTTTAGCATCGGAAAAAGCATCCTACATCACAGGACAGGTAATTTCTGTAGATGGCGGTATGAGCATATAGCGTGAAGAGAACTTCTAAATCGACGCCGCATCAACGGATGCGCCGCCGAAGAAGTTCTAGACTTCACACCGAAGAATGGCTTTGCCATTCTTCTCAGGATTGCAGGAGAATGCAAAAGCAGCATTCTTCCCGTGTGAACAGGAAAGGAAGAATAGAGAGATGAGTAGACGTGTTGTAGTAACAGGTATGGGAGCCATTACTCCTATTGGACTTAGCGTGGAGGAGTTCTGGCAGGGAGTGAAGGCGGAAAAAATCGGATTTGCAGAGATTACGCATTTTGACGCTTCGGAATATAAATGCCACATTGCGGCAGAGGTAAAAGATTTTGATGCGAAACAGTACATGGACCCCAAATCAGCAAAGAGAATGGAAGCTTTCAGCCAGTTTGCCATTGCAGCGGCGAAGGAAGCCATGGAGGACGCAGGTTTAGATATGGAAAAAGAGGACCCGTACCGTGTGGGAACCTCCATCGGCTGTGGTGTGGGAAGCTTACAGGGCATTGAGAGAGAGCACACTAAATTAGTGGAAAAAGGACCGTCAAGAGTCAATCCACTGTTTGTTCCTATGGTAATTTCCAATATGGCGGCAGGAAACGTTTCCATTCAGT
Organism: Roseburia sp.; assembly: GCA_017626625.1. Lineage (GTDB taxonomy): Bacteria > Bacillota > Clostridia > Lachnospirales > Lachnospiraceae > Roseburia. The sequence continues at coordinate 4,429 of JAGAIK010000578.1, read as the reverse complement.
TTGGCTTAAAGGGAAAAAGCATTAACGTGGTAACTGCCTGCGCCACAGGAACCAACAGTATCGGTGAGGCGTTCCGCAGCATTCAGTACGGAGAGGCAGACGTGATGGTTTCCGGGGGTACAGAGGCTTCTATCTGTCCCATCGGTATTGCAGGATTTAGTGCGCTGACCGCACTTTCCAGCGAGAGCGACCCGACAAAATGCTCCATTCCTTTTGATAAAAACAGAAGCGGATTTGTCATGGGAGAAGGTTCTGCCATCGTCGTATTAGAGGAATTAGAGCACGCAAAAGCCCGTGGAGCAAAAATCTATGCCGAGGTAGTAGGTTACGGTACTTCTTCTGACGCTTACCACATCACCTCTCCGGAAGAGAGCGGTGCAGGCGCAGCAAGAGCCATGACCAATGCTATGGATGACGCAGGGGTAAAACCGGAGGAAATTGCTTATATCAACGCCCACGGAACCTCTACCCACCACAACGACCTCTTCGAGACAAGAGCCATCAAATTAGCCTTTGGTGACCATGCAAAAGAATTAAAAATCAATTCCACCAAGTCCATGGTCGGTCATCTGCTTGGTGCAGCAGGAGCGTTGGAGTTTGTTACCTGCGTAAAGGAAATCCAGGATAGCTTTGTACATGCAACCGTCGGCTACACCACACCGGACGAGGAATTAGACTTAGATTACTGTAAGGAATCCGCAGAGATGGAGCTTCCTTATGCCCTGAGCAATTCCTTAGGCTTCGGCGGTCACAACGCCAGCATTTTAATTAAAAAATACGAAGGCTAGGCAATACTTTGGACACCATGCAGAGTAGCGCATGGTGTCATGTGAACAGTAGCAGGAAAAATTCTGTGGAATTGCCGCAGAAACATACAATTTATGGAAAGGTATGGTTATCAGGATATGCCAGTATTAACAACAAAGGAAATTATGGAAATTATCCCACACCGTCAGCCCTTTCTGCTGATTGACACGGTGGAGGAGTTAGAGTCGGGCGTCCGGGCGGTGGCAAAAAAATGTGTCAGCTACAATGAGCCGTATTTTGCCGGACATTTTCCGGGGGAGCCGGTCATGCCGGGAGTATTGATTATAGAGGCGCTGGCGCAGACCGGAGCGGTGGCAATCCTTGGAATGGAAGAGAACCGTGGAAAGACTGCTTATTTTGCGGGAATCAATTCTGCAAAATTCAAACAGAAGGTAGTTCCGGGGGACGTACTGACGTTAGAGACGGAGATTATCAAGCAGAAGGGACCTATCGGCGTGGGAAGCGCAGTCGCAAAGGTAGACGGAAAAGTGGTCTGCAAAGCGGAGCTGACCTTTGCCATTGGCTAAATGACATCAGTCACAGGTTTTGTCAGGTGAAGAAAGGAATAGATTATGGCAGCATTATTTAAAAAGAAATCAGGGTGGATTACCCTTGGTGGAAATAAAGAGGCAGAGGAAAAGGCAGAGCAGCCCGTACAGGCGGAGCAGCCGAAAAAAAAGCCGCCGATTGTCTGCCCTGCATGTGGAAGAGAAATTGACAGCGATGAGGCGAAGAAAAATAAATATGTCTGCTACGAATGCGGTACTTATTTCCGTGTCCGTACCAAAAACAGAATCCGTATGGTGGCGGATAAGGATACCTTCGAGCCCTGGTTTGAAGATTTAGAGGAAGCAAATCCGCTGGATTTCCCGGAGTATGAACAGAAAGTAGCAGCGGCGAAGGAAAAGACAAAGCTTCATGAGGCGGTTACTGTCGGACGCTGTAAGATTTACGGGGAAGATACCGTCCTTGGCGTCTGCGATGCCAGATTTTTAATGAGCAGCATGGGACACGTGGTGGGAGAGAAAATCGCCCTTGCGGTGGAGCGCGCCACGGAGTTAAAGCTGCCAGTGGTATTGTTCTGCTGTTCCGGCGGAGCGAGAATGCAGGAGGGAATTATTTCCTTAATGCAGATGGCAAAGACCTCCGCAGCATTAAAACGTCATTCTGATGCAGGTTTATTGTATATCCCGGTGCTGACAGACCCCACCACCGGAGGCGTGACCGCCAGTTTTGCCATGTTGGGCGACATTATTTTAGCTGAGCCGGGAGCCCTGATTGGTTTTGCAGGTCCCCGTGTCATTGAGCAGACCATCGGTGAAAAACTGCCGGAGGGCTTCCAGAGGGCAGAGTTCCAGTTAGAGCACGGTTTTGTGGATGCGGTTGTGGAACGAAAAGATTTGAAAATGACTTTATTCCAGATTTTAAAGCTGCATCATAAGATAACGGGCTATGCGAATTTTGACCCGCTGCGCAGCGATGACTGCTATGAGCCCACAGAGCTGATGCGGGAGCGTGCCGCAAAATCCCAGCCCCTTTCCGCCTGGGAAAAGGTAAAGGCGGCAAGACAGGTGGACCGCTGTGCTTCTGTGGATTATATGGATGCCATTTTTGACGGCTTCATAGAATTGCACGGAGACAGACAGTTCCGTGACGACCCAGCCATTGTGGGCGGCATTGCTTATTTAGACGGGCAGCCGGTAACGGTCATCGGTATCCATAAAGGAAAAGATTTAAAGGATTGTGCAAAGCATAATTACGGTATGCCTTCTCCGGAAGGATACAGAAAAGCTCTGCGTCTGATGAAGCAGGCAGAAAAATTCAACCGTCCGGTTATCACTTTTGTAAATACCTCAGGAGCATTTCCGGGGAAAGAGGCAGAGGAGCGCGGACAGGGCGAAGCGATTGCACGAAACTTATACGAAATGTCAGGGTTAAAGATTCCGGTACTCTGTCTGATGATTGGGGAAGGCGGCAGCGGCGGTGCGCTGGCATTAGCAGTGGGAAATGAAGTCTGGATGATGGAAAATGCAACATATTCGATTCTTTCGCCGGAGGGCTTTGCGTCTATCTTATGGAAAGACGGCAAGCGTGCAAAAGAGGCAAGTGAGGTAATGAAGATTACCGCCCAGGATTTGAAAGTTTTGAATGTAGTGGAAGAGATTATTCCGGAATACGGTATGGTGGACGAGGCTGCCTGCGAATCTATTTCCCGGTACATGAAAGGTCATATGAAGAAATTTTTAGAAAAACAGAACGGAAAGACCGGAGAACAGTTAGCAGCAGAGCGCTATGCAAGGTTCAGGGCATTTTAGTCTGAAATAACAGGAGTTTTAAATATGAATATAAAAATAATCGGAACTGGAAGTGCAGTTCCAAAACTTCGGGTAACAAATGATGATTTAAGTAAAATGATGGATACCTCCGACGAGTGGATTAAGAGCCGTACCGGAATCGAGGCGCGCCATATCGCAGTGGAGGAGACGACCACAGGTCTTGCAGTGGAGGCGGCGAAGAAAGCCCTTGCCATGGCGGCGGTCTCACCGGAGGAACTGGATTTGATTATTGCGGCGACGGTGACGCCGGATAAATTTTTCCCGAATCTCTCCTGTGAGGTGCAGAGCGCCCTTGGGGCGGTTCACGCCGTAGCTTTTGATATCAGTGCAGCCTGCTCCGGCTTCCTCTTTGGATTAGATACCGCAGCGCATTATTTAAAACAGGGCGGCTTTAAAAAAGCCCTTATCATAGGAGCGGAAACTCTCTCTAAAATCATGGACTGGAAGGATAGAAGTACCTGTGTGCTGTTTGGCGACGGCGCCGGGGCAGCAATCCTTTCCGCAGAGGACGGTGAGGGAGAAGGAATCCTTGGCATGATACAGGGTTCCGACGGCGGCAGGGGCATGGTATTAAACTGCAGCAACCGTCCCGTAAACAATCCCTTTGTAACAAATGACGCTGCCCTTTCCTACACCAGTATGAATGGACAGGAAGTATATAAATTTGCGGTAAGAACAGTGCCGGAGGCAATTACCAAAGCGGTGGAGGCGGCAGGCTTTTCCATGGATGAAATTGATTTATTTATCCTTCACCAGGCAAATTACCGTATCATTGAATCCGTGGCGAAGCGGCTTCACCAGCCTATGGAAAAATTTCCCACAAATCTGCAGGAATGCGGAAATATTTCTGCCGCCAGCGTGCCGATTCTGCTTGATAATGTGAATAATCATGGTAGAATAGGTAAGGGAAATAAAATAGTTTTGGCAGGATTTGGAGCGGGACTGACCTGGGGAGCGACGGTTCTGGTATGGTAGCATTTGTGTACTTTTACCTGAGGGGGCTAAGTGGCAGCAATGAATTACTATCCGCCACGAATAGGAGTATAATAAATGACAACAGATGAAACATTAAACACGTTATTGGTGAGAATCTTTAAGGATATTATGGAGATTGAGGGCAGATGTTTGGTGACGGATGAGTTTTCGGACATTACCTATAACGATTTTCATATTATCGAAGCAATCGGAACGGCGGAACCGAAAAGCATGAGTACCGTGGCGAAGCTGATGAAGGTCACCACGGGAACGCTGACGAAAGCCATGGACGGACTGACCGAAAAGGGTTA
>JAGAIK010000577.1 GCA_017626625.1 Roseburia sp. | reverse complement strand
GCCCTCTAAATCTATCATAAAATGGAAGAAATTAAAATCCCGTCCATCTTTATGCCGCTTTACCATCTCCGCCGCTAACTTATCGTACTCTTCAAAAAGCTTCGGCAAATCCTCTTCCTGGATAGCATAAGGCTCAGAGGGTTCTGCCACCACCGGCTCCACAGAGACCTGTTTGAACCCCAAATCCGCCAGATGCAGCACATCCGCCGCAAAATCCGTATTATAATGGGTAAAGGTTCCCCTGACATAGTATTTTTCCTGATTCCTGCTGTCGGCAAATTTCTGAAACTTCGGGACAATCAAATCATAGCTGCCCGCTCCGTTGCGGAAGGGACGCATCTTATCATGGACTTCTTTTCTTCCGTCAAGGCTTAAGACCACATTTCCCATCTCTTTATTGCAGAACTCCATGATTTCATCGTTTAAAAGCACGCCGTTGGTGGTCAGGGTGAACCGGAATTTCTTGTCATGGATCTTTTCCTGCTCCCTGCCGTATGCCACTAAATCCTTTACCACCTGGAAGTTCATCAGCGGCTCGCCGCCAAAAAAGTCCACCTCTAAATTTCTTCTGCTGCCGGAATTTGCAATGAGGAAATCCAACGCTTTCTTTCCCACCTCAAAGGACATTAACGCCCTTCTTCCATGGTACTCTCCCTCCTCCGCAAAGCAGTACTGACATGCCAGATTGCAGTCGTGGGCGATATGCAGGCAGAGCGCCTTTACCACTGTCGGACGTTTCTTAAAGTCCATGATGTAGTCCTCATAGGTGTCTTTCGTAAAAAGGGATTCCCCGTCAATCAATTCCTGAACTTCCCCTAAGGCTTCCTCCACCTCTGCCCTGTCATATGTTTCAGACAATGCTTCTAGCAATGCTTCTTTGGAATATTGTTCTACGGAGTGCTCATTGATGTACGCAATCACATCATAGGTCACGTCATCCACCACATGGATTGCTCCGCTGTTGACATCTAACACAATATCATAGCCGTTGTTCTTATACTGATGAACCACTTACGATAACCATTCCTTTCCAACACCTGCAAATTTGGGTCGCAGGCACAAATTTGAGATTGAAAAATTCATTTTTCAATCTTTCCTCTCTTTCTAACGAACAAATGACCGCACGCTGCGCGAACGGTCGTTTGTTGTAATCATTGTTTACTTGTTTTCAAACAGCTTACTTGTTCTCACAGCTCTGGTTTCCTACGGTACAGGAAGTCTTGCAGGCTGACTGGCAGGAAGTCTGGCACTCGCCGCATCCGCCTTTTTTTACTGTGTTCTGTAATCTTTTGGTATTTAATGTTTTTACGTGTTTCATAATTTCTCTCCTTTACCTATCTTATCGCTTTTAGCGCGAAATTCTATTAACTTCCATAGTATAACACATTGTGTTTCATATGAAAAGTATTTTTTTCACCCGAATTGGCGTTCGGCGTTTGCGCCAGGTTTGTAAAATCAGTCTGCCGACGTACTGCCTGCTGCTAAGGCTATTCCGGCAAATACAAAAAAGACAGGCGTGGTATACAGCATCCCATCGGAAAAGAAACTGCACACCAGATAACCCACACACCCCAGGAAGCAGCCAAATCCCAGTCTTTGCCCCATGGTGTCCAACGGACATTTTCGATAATATGCAAAACATTTTTTCAGGAATATCCCATAGAATACCAGCAGGGCAGCCAGCGACAGGAAGCCGGTCTGCACCCAGCGCATCAGGTAATCATTGTGGGCTCCCTCCATGATACGTCCGGGATTTTCCGCGTAAACTGCTTTTCCGATATAGTCATTCTGGGGATATACCTCTGCAAAAGTATCCGGTCCGCTTCCCAGAAAAATATAATCTTTCAGCATAGGCCGTACCCTCGACCAGATATAAAGCCTTCCGCTGCCTAAATATTCATAACCATGGAAGTCTGCCGCCGGAATCTCCACCAGACTGTCCGTTTTTCCCCATTCCGTCTCATAATAATAGGTGCCTTCCCGCTCAACAAACTGCAGGCTGACATCCTCTAACTGCACAATCAGCAGCGTTTCCCCGTCCCAGTCCATCCGGTCTGCATAGCACTCTCCCGAAAACGGCAGGCTGATTTCTCCCTCTGCCACATCTTCCATGGACAAAACACAGGTTACACCGTCATAGGTAATCTCCACGCCGCCTTCTTTGGTAAGGACGGATTCTAACTTATCGCTTTTTGGTTCGTCTATGATTCTTCCTGCAAATT
>JAGAIK010000576.1 GCA_017626625.1 Roseburia sp. | reverse complement strand
CTTATGCACTGACACATCTTCATTCAATTCCGGGTGGAACGCCGTTACCAGCTGGTTTCCCTGCCTTGCAGCCACAATTCTGCCATCCACTTCCGCAAGAATCTCTGCCCCTTCCATGACTTTTTCAATATAAGGGGCACGGATAAAGGTCATAGGAACCTTTCCCAAACCTTTTACCTCTTCCTCCGTATAAAAACTGCCTAACTGTCTGCCATAGGCATTTCTTTTCACCTGGATATTCATGGTGCCAAGGTACGTCTTATCCTCCGCCACTTCCTTTGCCAGAAGAATCAGCCCGGCACAGGTTCCAAATACCGGAAGCCCGGCATTGATTTTTTCCTGCAAAATCTCAAGCATTCCCTCTTCCCGCAGCAGCTTTCCCATCACCGTGCTCTCTCCGCCGGGAAGAATCAGGGCATCAAAGGGTCTGTCTAAATCTTTTTTCTGCCGTATCTCAAAGTGCTCTGCCCCAAGACGGTCAAGCATAGCTCCATGCTCCGCAAAAGCACCCTGGAGGGCCAAAACTGCCACTACCATTATTTGCCCCTCTCAGCCATCAGAAGTGCGATTTCCTGCTCGTTGATACCTACCATCGCCTCTCCTAAATCGGTGGAAAGCTCTGCGATTAATTTTGCATCGGTATAGTTGGTCACTGCTTTTACAATAGCTGCCGCACGTTTTGCCGGGTCGCCGGATTTAAAGATACCGGAGCCTACAAATACGCCCTCAGCTCCGAGTTGCATCATCAGCGCTGCGTCGGCAGGAGTTGCCACACCGCCTGCTGCAAAATTAACTACCGGAAGCTTTCCGTTGGTATGTACATACTCCACCAGGTCATAAGGCACCTGAAGCTGTTTTGCCGCCTCGAAAAGTTCATCCTTACACATGTTCTGGATACGGCGGATTTCGGAATTCATCATGCGCATATGGCGGACTGCCTGCACCACATCTCCGGTTCCCGGCTCTCCCTTGGTACGAATCATGGACGCTCCCTCTGCAATCCGGCGAAGGGCTTCACCTAAATCCTTCGCCCCGCAGACGAACGGAACCTTAAATTCTGTTTTATTGATATGGTAAACATCATCCGCCGGGGAAAGCACTTCGCTCTCATCAATATAATCAATCTCGATTGCCTCTAAAATCTGTGCCTCCACAAAATGTCCGATACGGCATTTTGCCATCACCGGAATGGAAACCGCTTCCTGAATGCCCCGAATCATTTTCGGGTCGCTCATACGGGAAACACCGCCTGCCGCCCGGATATCCGCCGGGATGCGCTCTAACGCCATCACGGCACAGGCGCCTGCCGCCTCTGCAATTTTTGCCTGCTCCGGGGTAGTGACATCCATAATCACGCCGCCCTTTAACATCTGTGCTAACTGTTTGTTTAATTCATATCTGTTTTCCTGCATTTCCATTTTCCCTTTCCTGCATTTTTCTCTTGTTTATAACGCATTATACAGGAAATTGGTATTATCAAAATAACCAGTTTTGCACTTTTTAACCATACCAGTTGAGTTCTATTCATAGACGGCCTGCAAAAGCCTCTTCTCAAACTCATCATGAGGCAAAGGCTTGTCAAACAGATACCCCTGGGCAATATCGCAGTTCATCCCTTTCATGTACTCCAGTTCTGACTCCGTTTCAATCCCCTCAGAAACAATGGACATATCCAGTTCCTTTGCCATGTGGATAATATTCCCAATGACAACCCGGGAACGTTCCTCGTCCACAGCTCCGTTGTCTAAAAATGATTTATCTAATTTTAACGTGTCAAAACTCATATTCTGCAACATGCTTAAAGAAGAATAGCCTGTTCCAAAATCATCCATGGAGGCGGATATTCCATAGCCATGCAGCTTGTTAATGCTGGAGCTTAAGTTCTCACTTCCCTCAATGTAAGCCGTCTCCGTAAATTCAATTTCCAGGTACTGCTTTGGGATGCCCCATTTCTCCGCTACGCGGTTGATGTGTTCCGCCACCGTATCCTCCACAAAATGATGTTTGGAGAAATTCACCGATACCGTAACTACCCCGATTCCCCGCTCTAACCACTCCTTAATATGGCGGCAGACTGTTTCTAATACATAGAAATCCAGTTTTTGCACCTGCCCGGTTTTCTCACAAATGGGGATAAATTCTCCGGGAGAAACCACTTTCCCGTCATGGTTCCAGCGTATCAATGCCTCTGCCCCGGTAATTTTCCGCGTTTTCATGGACACCTTGGGCTGGTAATACACCTCAAATTCCCCTGCCTCTAATGCCGGCTCAATGGCGTGCATAATCAAATCCTCCCGGATTTTCCGTTTACGGATTTTATCATCATAATAGCGCACCGTCTGATTCTGCTCCCGGTTGATTTCATCATAGGTGGTGGACAGCTTTTCCATAATCATCTGCGGGGAAGTATCTGTGCCGTCCGGCTGGTAAACGGCAACCCGGGCAGAGATAAAGACTTTTTCCCCGGTAATAGGCTCCCGGATACAGGAAACCGGAACTGCCTCTAACTCCTTTAAAATCAGCTCTAACCGCTCCCTGCGGATTACTCCCACAAAATTATTGCCGCCCACTAACGCCACTAATTCCTCCGCCGTCGCCATCTCCGCCACTGCAGCGCAGTATTCCCGCAACGCCGCATCTCCCTGACGGAAACCGAACTTCTGGTTGATAAACTTAAAGTTATTGATATTAAAATAAATAGTGCTGTACTCCGTGAGTTTCCCCTCATTTAACAGGCGGTCCGTAAAATTCAGATAAGCGTTGTAATTAGGAATGCCGCTTCTGATATCAATCATGGAGATTCTGAAATTCTCATCTTTTACATAATGCACGCAGTTCTCAATGCGGTTGTAGCCCCTGACAATGGCGGTTGCCATCTCAAGGCAACTGCTGTAGCCGCAGGAATGACAGTCTATGGAGCGTGATTCCTCCGTCTCCTTGTGCATCAGACAGAAAATAGCGTTGATTTTCTCATCATATTCCGGCCGGTAAAACCGGATATGTCCTTCGTCTAAAAACTTCCGGCTGTTATAATTGCAGGTAAAATCCCGGATATCAAGCTCCGAAAACCGACTTTTAAGCCGCCTGCGCCGTTCCTCTAAGGGCAGCTCCGGCAGATAGGGATTTTCTTCCTCCGGTATTTTCACATTCGGTTCACGGTGTTTCTGAAGCCGGAAAAAAATATCGTCGTCTAAGCTGCAATGCTGGGTTGTGGCAGTTCCGGACAGACAGCCCTGCCTGCAGTTTAAGCAGTCAATCAAAAACGGCAGCTCTTTTCCCTCCGCAATCCGCTGTTCTAATTTAAAAAAGTAATCGTATACCGTCCGTTCCCCGTGTAACTCGCGGATGGTCTCACGTCCCGGTACAAAATGCCGGATATTATCGGAAAGTCCTCCCGGTACCGGATAAATCCGCCCCAGACCGAAATCGGAAAGCTCCACTTCTGCGGAATATCCGCTGATGTCCACCTGTTCCATCTCTTTGGCAAGATGCAGAAAGGTGACATTATACTGAATCATTCCCGCATTTTTTGGCTCGTCAATTTCGTCCTTTTTGGCAATACAGGGACTGATAAACGCCAGCTTGTCCTGATTATGAAGATATTTCCGGATGTACGTTGCCAGACATAATAAAGGCGACTGCACCGGTATCAGTTTTTCCGACAGCACCCCCGAATATTTTTGAATATAATTGACCACCGCACTGCAGGGCGGAGCGATTGCCCCCTGCAGCTCATGTTCCTCCACATAGGTAAGGTACGCCCATGTGGCAATATCTGCACCGTAACTTACGTCAAAAATCAGTTTTGCCCCCAGCTCCTTCAGATACCCCAAAATCTGATAAGCTTTCTTGTCATAAATGATAAAAAAAGAGGGGGCTACAAGAAGTGAAATCGACTGTCCGCTGCGCAAATCCTCCAAAAATGCCTTCGTATCATCCCGGTATTCCCTGGCGTTGTGATGACAGGTTTCTAAGCACCGTCCGCAGTGCAGACATTTTTCATCATCCACATGAATCTGATTCTTTCCGTTCTTTCTAACGGAAATATTCGCACCTAACACAGGACAACCCGAAATGCACCGGTTACAGCCGATACAATTTTCATTCGTATAGATTAATCCCTCATTTAACTTCATACCTCTCTCCTTAGTCCCATTTTATTACATCAATGTAAAAACACTTTTCTTCCTCCTGCCCGTTTCTTCCTGTCCCATCTTTTTCACACATTTTCCTTTTATAAACAATTATACCTGTTCCCTTTTTTCGTTTCAACAAAATTCTACCCTTTCCTGGCAAAAAACGACTGGTATAAGAACATCGTTTTCTCATACCAGTCGTTTTTTATGGTCTTTTTAATTCTACATCTTCTAACAGCTTTAAACCGAAACGCTTTGCCAGGTCGGCACATTTCCTGTAGCTTTCTACATCCCTGACCGCCTCTACCCTGTGAGCGTCCAATCCGAACACCACG
>JAGAIK010000575.1 GCA_017626625.1 Roseburia sp. | reverse complement strand
TCCCGGCAAAGGATACCTATACGGCGGAGAGCTACAGCGTATTTGAGCAGGCAATGAGCGGCGCCCAGGCGGTTTTAAATGATACGAAAGCTATCTCCTCCGAGGTGGAGGCAGCCATTTTAGCGCTGACCAATGCAAAAGCCGCTCTGGTGAAAAAAGAGACTACGCAGCAGATTGCTGACATCAGCGCAGCTACGGTAAAGAAAATCGGCAATAAGACCTACACCGGAAAAGCCATAAAACCTGCTGTTACCGTTAGCTTAAACGGTGTGGCATTAAAGAACGGAACAGACTATGCTGTTAAGTATTCCGACAACAAATACACCGGAAAAGCAACCATTACCATCACCGGAAAAGGAAATTATACAGGCACCAAAAAGGTAACCTTCAACATTGTGCCGAAGAAAGTGACGTTAAAATCAGTAAAAGCAGGAAGTAAAACTGTAAAAGTCACTTTTGCCAAGGCGGCGGGAAAAGTGACAGGCTATGAAATCAAGTACGCCACAGACAGCAAATACAAAAAGGCAAAGACAAAATCCACCGCTAAAACAACGCAGGTACTGAAATCCCTGAAGTCAGGAAAAACCTACTATGTAAAGGTACGCGCCTACAAGAAGGTTTCCGGCGGAAAAGTTTACGGTGCATACAGTAAAACAGTGAAGGTGAAATTAAAATAAGATGAAGAGGAAAATCATCAGGGGAGGATGTCTGGCGCTTGCCGGCATCCTCTTTCTTCTGTTTCTGTTGTTCTTTCAGGGGACCGAAAAGACAACGCTGCTGGAAACAGAGGGGCGGAATTTTGAAAAGGCAGAAGTAACGGAAATTTTACAGGACAATGTGACGGAGAGCGGAAATATCGTCGGAACCCAGACGGTGATGCTGAAACTGCTCTCCGGGTCACACAAGGGGGAACTGGTGCAGGCGAACAGCTCATCGGGCTATCTTTTCGGCGCCCATTGTGAAGTGGGAATGAAGGTGGTTGTCATTGTAAGCGAATCCGGTGACGAGATGGCGGCAAGCGTCTATACCTACAACAGAGAACCTGCGGTCTGGTTTATGGTGGGACTTTTTGTGCTGGCGATTCTTTTGATTGGAGGGAAAAAGGGAGTTGCCTCCGTGGCAAGCCTGGGCTTTACCATGGTGTGTATCTTTTTCCTCTTTCTTCCCATGATTTATCGGGGCGTCTCCCCGGTGCTGGCGGCGGTTTTTGTGGTGGTGGTGACAACGGTTGTCACCATGTTTTTCATCGACGGCTTTTCTAAGAAATCCTTAGCCGCCATGGCGGGCACAGTGTCGGGCGTGGTGGTGTCAGGGCTGTTTGCCTGGCTTTTTGGCAAGGCGGCGCATATCAGCGGTTATAATGTCAGCGACATCGAAAATCTTATCTATGTGGAGGGAATGACGGACATTAAAATCGGGGAGCTTTTGTTTGCGGGGATTCTGATTGCCGCCCTAGGAGCGGTGATGGATGTGGGAATGTCCATTTCCTCCACCATAAACGAGCTGAAGGAAAAAAAGCCGGAAATGAAGGCGAAGGAACTGTTTGTTTCAGGCATGACCGTGGGAAAGGATATGATGGGAACCATGTCCAACACGCTGATTCTCGCCTTTACGGGAGGCTCCATCAACACCCTTGTGTTTATCTATGCCTACGATTACCAGTACCGTCAGATTATTAACATGTATTCTGTGGGAATTGAACTGATGCAGGGGCTTTCCGCCAGTATGGGGGTGATTCTGACGGTGCCGCTGACGTCCCTTATCGGCGCCTGGCTGATGGGGAAGGGGGAAATTTTGAAAAAACAGAAAAAATGAAGTAAAATTAGTTTACATTTAGACTAAAAAAGTTTATAATCGGATAGAAAGGGACGAGGAAAAATCCGAACGCCTGTCAGAAAAAGAAGGGAAGAAAATTCCCCGCCCTGTCGGGAACGGATAAAGGAGCCCCCACGATATCAGGAAAAGTAAAGGAGAAGAACGCATGAGTTATATGGACGTCTACAGACAGTGGTGCAGCGACAGCTATTTTGACGCAGAAACAAAGGCAGAATTAGAGGCAATCAAAGAGGATACAGCAGAAATTGAGGACCGTTTTTACAGACAGTTAGAGTTTGGAACCGGAGGACTCCGGGGCGTGATTGGAGCGGGAACCAACCGCATGAATATCTATACCGTGCGCCAGGCAACCCAGGGGCTTGCCAATTACATCCTTTCCCAGGGAGGACAGGAAAAAGGCGTGGCAATCGCTCACGATTCCAGAATCATGTCGCCGGAATTTGCCACAGAGGCAGCATTGTGCTTAAATGCCAACGGCATCAAAACCTATATTTTTGACAGTCTCCGCCCGACACCGGAGCTTTCCTTTGCCGTCAGGGAGTTAGGCTGTATTTCCGGTATCGTTATTACCGCCAGCCACAATCCGAGAGAGTACAACGGTTATAAGGTATACTGGGAGGACGGTGCGCAGATTACCCCGCCCCATGACAAAAATATTTTGGCAGAGGTGGCAAAGGTAACCTCCTTTACCCAGGTAAAAACCATGGAGAAAGAAGCAGCGGAAAAAGCAGGGCTTTATCATGTCATCGGCGCCGAGATGGACGACCGTTATATGGAAGAGTTAAAGAAACAGTCCATCCACCCGGAGATTATTAGGGAGATGGCAAAGGATATCAAGATTGTCTACACTCCGCTTCACGGAACTGGAAATCTTCCGGTGCGCCGTGTGTTAAAGGAGTTAGGCTTTGAAAATGTATATGTGGTAAAAGAGCAGGAACTGCCGGACGGCAATTTCCCGACGGTTGCCTACCCGAACCCGGAGTCGCCGAAGGCATTCGAGCTGGCGTTAAAGCTGGCAAAGGAAGTGGATGCGGATATCGTTCTTGCCACCGACCCGGACGCAGACCGTCTCGGCGTGTACTGTAAAGATACAAAGACAGGCGAATACGTGACCTTCACCGGAAATATGTCCGGTATGCTCATCGCAGAATATATCTTAAGAGAGAAAACCGCCATGGGAACCATGCCGGAGAACCCGGCGTTGGTGGAAACCATTGTTACCACCGACATGGCAAAAGCCATCGCCAAGGCATACGGAGTAAAATTAATTGAAGTGTTGACCGGATTTAAGTATATCGGCGAGCAGATTAAATTCTTTGAAGAACAGAATACCTATCATTATGTATTCGGCTTAGAGGAAAGCTACGGCTGTCTGGCAGGAACCTATGCCAGGGACAAGGACGCCTGCGTGGCAGTGATGATGCTCTGTGAAGTGGCGTCCTGGTGCAAAAAGAACGGCAAAACCCTGTGGGACGCTATGCTGGATATGTATGAAAAATACGGTTATTACAGAGAGGGCTTAGAGACAAAGACCTTGAAGGGAATCGACGGCGCTGCCCAGATTCAGGAGCTGATGAGCAATTCCAGAAGCAACCCGCCGAAAACCTTAGGCGGCTTTGATGTGCTGGCAGTGAGGGACTATAAAGAGGATACCAGAAAGGATATGGTAACGGGAGCGGTGGAGAAAACCGGACTTCCTTCCTCTAATGTTTTATATTATGAGCTTTCCGACAACGCATGGTGCTGTGTGCGCCCCTCCGGTACGGAGCCGAAAATCAAGTATTATTTCGGGGTAAAGGGAAATTCCTTAGAGGACGCAGAACAGAAACTGGCAGCTTTAAAAGAAGATTTGCTGAAATAAGGAGAAGAAAATGGCGGCGATTACGTATTACGAGAAAGAGCGGATTTTTAAACTGGATACGCCGGGTTCGAGTTATGTCATCGGCATTGTAGATGAAGAAAATTTTGTAGGGCACGTATACTATGGAAGAAAACTGCGGGATTACCATTTGGAACATTTGCTCCGGACAGAGGAAAATCCCTTTGTCCCTTCCAAAAATAACCGGGACAGGACTTCCTTTCTGGATTCTTTTCCCATGGAATATCCGGGAAACGGTGTCGGCGATTACCGCAGAAGCAGCATTGCAGTGAGAACCATGGGCGGTCATACGGCGGTGGCGCTGCAGTATGTCTCTCATAAGATTTATGCGGGAAAACCTGTTCTTACCGGGCTTCCGGCAACTTTTGGCGGGGAAGAAACCTGCGAAACCTTAGAGATTCTCTGCGAGGATAAGGTCTTAGGGCTTCAGGTGATACTGCTGTACACTGCGTTCAAAGATGTGGATGTGATTACAAGAAGCGTGAAAATCGTCAACCGGGGAGAACCGCTGTATCTGACGAAAGCGCTTTCGGTCAATCTGGATATGGACAATCAGGACTTTGAGCTTCTGACCCTCCACGGTTCCTGGGCGAGGGAGCGTATGATGCAGTGGCGCAAGGTGGGAAAAGGTTTTTGCGGACTGGAATCTGTCCGGGGAGAAACCTCCCACCAGGACCACCCGTTTTTAGCACTGAAAGCCGGAACTGCAACCCAGAGCCATGGGGACGTTTACGGGATTCACTTTGTTTATTCCGGCAACTTTATCGCACAGGTGGAATTAAACCAGCATGAGGTGATTCGGGCGTCCATGGGAATCCATCCGGATAATTTCTGCTGGAAATTAGAGACCGGGGACAGTTTTCAGACGCCGGAGGCGGTGTTAGTCTACACGGCGGAGGGGATGGACGGCATGACACATCAGTTCCATGAACTTTACCGGAATCACTTAATCCGCAGCGAATGGAAGGATAAAAAACGCCCGATTTTGATTAATAACTGGGAAGCTACCTACTTTGACTTTGATACAGAAAAACTGCTCTCCATTGCAAAAGAGGCGTCAAAGCTCGGCATTGAAATGTTGGTGATGGACGACGGCTGGTTCGGTCACCGCAATGACGACAATACCAGCCTGGGTGACTGGTTCGTCAATGAAAATAAAATTCAGGGCGGTTTGAAATACCTGGTGGACGAGGTCAACAAGCTGGGTATGAAGTTTGGCATCTGGTTTGAACCGGAAATGATATCGCTGGATTCCGAACTTTACAAAGCTCACCCAGACTGGGCGATTCAAATACCGGGCAGGACGCCTTCTCTCTGCAGAAACCAGTATGTGCTGGATTTGACCAGAAAAGAGGTGCGGGACTACGCCTACGAGTCCGTGGCAAAGATTCTGCGCAGCGCCAATATTGAATATGTGAAATGGGATATGAACCGCCAGCTTTCCGATATCGGCGGGACTGAACTTCCGGCAGACCGCCAGGGAGAGTTGTACCACCGCTATGTATTGGGGCTTTACGAGATGCAGGAGCGGCTCATTACGGAGTTCCCCCATCTGCTGTTGGAAAATTGCTCCGGCGGAGGCGCAAGGTTTGACCCTGGAATGCTTTATTACAGCCCCCAAATCTGGTGCTCCGATGATACCGATGCCGTTGAGCGGTTAAAAATTCAGGAGGGAACGGCGTTAATTTACCCGCTTTCTACCATGGGCGCCCATGTTTCCGACTGCCCGAACCATACCGTGGGCAGGGTAACGCCCTTTGAGACGAGAGGGCATGTGGCTTTGGCAGGTACCTTCGGCTATGAGCTTGATATCACAAAGATACCGGAAGAGGACCGGAAGATGATACCGGAGCAGGTGGCAATGTACCACAAATACAACGATTTGGTTCGTGAGGGGGATTACTACCGTATTGCCTCTTATCAGGAAAATCATTATTTTGACTGCTATGAGGTGGTTTCCAAGGATAAGGAGGAGGCGTTAGTGACCTTTGTACAGGTACTAAACCGCCCCAACTGCCGCAGCAGACGGATTTGTCTGAAAGGTCTGGCACCGGAGAAAAATTACCGCATAGAGGGAGAAGACCGGGTTTATGCCGGGGATACCCTGCTTTATGCCGGAATCCAGATTGAGAATCCCTGGGGCGATTTTAAATCGAAGCTGCTCCATATTGTTTCCTGTTAAGCTGCGTTTACCGGATATCATGCCGATACAAAACACAGGTTGACAAAAAAATAAAACAAAAC
>JAGAIK010000574.1 GCA_017626625.1 Roseburia sp. | reverse complement strand
TCTTAGAAATCTGCCAGACACCCAGTAACGCCCAGCCACGGACGGCTGGGCGAGGTCTGACGGCGCCAGGGACGGCGCCTTCGGACCGTTTACGTCCCTCCGCCACAACCTTCCCGCAGATTTCTTAGAACATCTTATCTCTGTACATCGGAACAAAAACAGAGCCTTCTTTGTGCAATCTGCCTCATAACCCTATCCGCCCCTCCTTTTAACACCCCAAACCTATAAAACAAAGAAAAAGCCCCCGGATTCTATTTCCGAAGGGCTTCCTCCCAGTTTTTCCTTATCTCATTTTTAAACCATCATCTGCGGCGTATTCCACAAATTCAGCTTCGTCCCAATCCCCTTTTCCAACGCATTCCGGTAAACCATGGTTCCCCACGCCACATCCTCCGTCGGCATTCCGCCCACAGAATAAATCACAATCTCCCCCTCTTTCCTGTGAACCGGAATATTTCCCAGTAAAACATCTCCCAAATCATCAATCTGCTCCGGCTTCATTTTTCCTTCCGCAATCAAATCCTCCACCCGCACCGCCGGAATGGGAATGGTGTGATAGGCGTTGGGCTTCATCTCCTCCTCCCACGCCTCATAGAGCTTGATATTATCCGTCACCGTCCTTGCCCTGTTGATAATAAAGTCATCATCAAACCTGAGCGCCGCCGTAGACTCAATAATTGCCCCCGGCTTAATCCATTCCTCTGCGATGTAGGGATAGAGGGACGGGTCGCCTGTGGGTGAGGAGGTGGAGACGGAAACAATATCCGAATCCCGCACCGCCTCTTCTATGGTTTCAACGGCGTATACCTCCACTCCCGGATATTCCGTCTTAACATAATCCATAAACTTATGTAAAGATTCCTGTCCCCGTCCCTTTACCTTCACCGTTTTTAAGGTCGGTCTTACCGCCATGGCTGCAGCGAGGGCGGTCTTGCTCATAACGCCAGGTCCCACAATTCCGATAATCTCGGCATCTTCCTTTGCAAAGGTCTTAAATCCCACTCCCGGCACTGCTCCGGTCCGGTAGGCAGATAGAATATTGGCAGACATATAGGCAAGGGGCGCTCCCGTGTCTTTATCGTTGAGGGTCAGCATAAGAATGGAGCGGGGCAGTCCCTTTTCTTTATTCTCCACATTAGAACCGTACCATTTCATTCCCGCCATATCAAATTTTCCTCCAAGATAGGCAGGCATTGCCATAAATCTGCGATCCGGTCCGTCTAAGGGCATTTCCGGGAAAGGCGAGCTTTCGGGGAACATCACCATACAGCCGTGGGAATTCCCGTTGGCGCCACCCATGCGGTAATCGCCCACCTTCATCAGCTTAAACATTTCCTCCATGGCTTCCACACAGCCCTTCATGTCCTTCACTCCGGCTGCCACCATGTCCTCTTCACTTAAATATAAAAAATCAATCTTCGGATATTCCATTTCCGTTCCTCCTTCACATCACTTATTTTCTTTTTTGTGCGCCACCAGATACAGCGAGTTTTCCATTGCCATGACCTCATGCACCGGAATCGGGTGAAACATGGGTCTTTTCAGTTTGAAACGGCACCAGAGCACCGCATATACCGCAAGAATGAGAAAAATAATTCCGTCAATCATAAAAATCAGGTTTCTTGTCGCCGGGTCGCCGTCGATATTCCAAATCATAAAGATATTTCCGATTGCCGCTAAAACAGGAATCACCGGACCAAAGG
>JAGAIK010000573.1 GCA_017626625.1 Roseburia sp. | reverse complement strand
TCGTATCAGATTCTGTTAAAAGCAATGTTTGAGTGTATCTATGCAATTTTTCAGGTCACTGATAAGCAGATGGATGAGTTTATAAGCATGTTTGTTGAAAAACTCCCGGTATTCATCCAAAATGCGCTAATCAGAACAGGCAAAGCTGCTTAAATTGAGATCTTTTTGCCTGTATTATTGAGTTTTCAAGGTACAAAGCCCATTTTTGATATGGGAAGTTTTAGTTCTTAATTTAAGCTATTCAAATTATACCATCTCACAAACTGATTCTACCTTCATAAATTCGCAACCCTTTGTATATCAATGTCGCAGGTTAAAAAGTATTTCTCCCTTCACTATACCCTATGTTCCAACAACTACCCCGTAGATATTCTATCAACAATATATTTTTCTATAAGCTGCCTTGTTTCATCCTTACTGGCAATATAAAAATCATCATAGTCAGAGGCATTCCGAATTTGCTCTGCCGCTGCAATTTTCTGGTAATCTTCCGGACCAAAGGTTCCATCCCCTTTGTAGATAAAGATATAATTGAACTGTTTTAATGCTCCATTGTGTGTTGTAAAATGCCCTGTTATTCGCTGACTTATAAGAACCTTTTTCTAATAATTCCGTCGCTTCTTCAAATAGCTCCCTTGCTCTATCCATCCTTACTTTCGCCAGTGCATCATAATATTCTTTATCCATATAGCACCTCACCTTCTGATTCTATATTCCGGAAATACAGATACCATGACTTCTTTTGCAAAAACTCAGCATAGGGCAAACAGACAAAGTTAACCACGGCAAAGTACTCCATTGCCAACTGCATTGAAATATCCGCAATCTTATCACTATACTTTTTTACTTCCATTCTGTCACAGTTTGTAATAAGTGCAATATCAATATCTGAATCCTGTGTATAATCACCACGCGCACAGGAACCATATAAAATAACCTTTATCAAGTCTTTTCCCATTAACATTTTCACTAAATCTGTAGCTTCTTTTTTCATGTTTTCGATAATAAAATCATTCACTAAAATTTCATCCATCCCCCAGAACCTCCTTATTTACAACCATTAACGCATAAAATCCGCATGTTGAACCAATTTGTTGATATAATGGCTTCATCAATAATGCAAATATCCTCCTGTTTTCCTATTCTTCAAAAAACAATAGAGTCTGTCTATAAAAAGTATGCCCAATCATTATGCGAAATTCAATCATTTTCAGAGCCACACAAGTCTTCTAATCAAACAAAATCTCATCCACCGTCACAAACGTATACCCCTCCCCCTGCAGTTCATCAATAATCTTAAACGCCGCCTTCACCGAGGACTCCGACGCGTCATGCAGCAGAATAATGTCATTCTCCTGCACCTTATCCACCACCCGCTTTGTAATCACATCCGAATTACTGGTTTTCCAGTCCAGCGGGTCCACGTCCCAGAGCACCTCTATCATTTTCGTTTCATAATCCAGATTGCATTTCCAGCAACCGAAGGGCGGACGGATATACTCCGGATACTCCCCGGTAATCTCGTGAATGGCTGCGTTGGTCTTATCCACCTGCTCGATTGCAGCCTTATCGTTCAAATTGCTGAGATTGACATGCTCGTAAGAGTGGGTTCCAATCAGGTGCCCTTCCTCCTGAATGTCCCTGACGATATCAGGGTACTTTTCCACTTCCTTTCCCAACAGAAAGAACGTGGCTGTTACGCCACGCTCTTTTAGTCCTTTTAAAAGCAGCTCTGTGTAGTCGGGGTTTGGACCGTCATCAAAGGTAATCGCCACTTTTTTTGTCATTTTCGTATCCTCCGCCATCACGGCTTTCGTCTCTCCCTCAGAAAGCTGAAACTGCTGCACAATCTGCCCGAAAATCACGCCGCACATCAGCCCCAGCATTACTAACGTATCCCTTTTATAATCCCGCTTCTTTCTATTTCCAAATCGAAACACCGATATCCGCACCTGCATTTTCCTTTATTCCTGCCGTCATTAAAATATATGCCTTTTGACTGCAAAAATACCTGCAATTACATATGGAAGAAATTCAAATCATTTTCCAGACGGTTTGCCATCTCTTTCAACTCTCCCGAAGCACTGACCAGATGCTCAATAGTCTGGTTAAACTCTGTCATGGACGCCGTGGTTTCCTCTGTGGAAGCTGCATTTTCCTCTGAAATTGCAGATAGGCCTGTAATGATTTCCTCCACATTCTTTCTCGCCTCATCGCAAAGCGCTGTTTTCTCTTTAATCTCCCGCGTTTCCTCTCCGGAGTTTTCAATCCCTCTCTCTAATACGCCAAAATGCTCCTTCGTCTGACCAAGCTTCTCCTGCTGGTGCTCCACAATCTCCGTGACCTCATCCACAATCTGAACCGTCAAATCGGCCTCCTGCGCCAGTTCCTCGATAATCCTCTTAATAATATCTGCAGATTCGCTGGACTGTTCCGCAAGCTTCTGTATCTCGGTCGCCACCACTGCAAAGCCTTTTCCCGCCTCGCCTGCACGGGCTGCCTCAATGCTGGCATTTAAGGATAACAGATTCGTCTGGCTGGCAATAGAGGTAATGAGCTCTGTCGCTTCCCGGATTTTCTTCACTGACTCATTGGTGGTATGGGTCTGTTTTGCCACCTGTGAAAATACCTCCACGGTTTTCTTATTGGCAGAGCTTAATTCCTCCATAAACTGTGCAGATTCTTCGCTGACCTGGTGCATTTCCTCTGCCATGACGCCTAAATGTTCTACGCTTTGTACAATTCCCTCGAAAGCAATCCCCATCTGCTGTATCTGCCCTGCTGCACTGTCTGTCTCTCCTGCCTGGGTGGTGGCTCCATTGGAAATTCCCTCCACCGCCATGCCAATCTCCGCCGAAGTCTGGTTACTGTTTTCCGCCATGGTGTCTAACGCTTCCCCGGACTGTTTGACTGCACCAGAAATGTTCTGAGCGGAGGAAATCACCTCGGAAAGCTTGTCTAAAAATTCATTGACATAGCTGCCAAATAGAGAAAATTCATCCT